>DASXMT010000520.1:0-16297 GCA_036495505.1 Acidimicrobiales bacterium
ACGGTCAGGGTGCCTCCGAAATACCAGGTGTGCCGGCCACCGGAGGCGAGAGAGACCGGGTCCGTGGGTCGCTTCGGTCCCCCCGTGAACGCGTTCGGGTCCGATGGGAACGGAGTGGCCAGGTGGGTGGGCGTGGTGGTGGGCCCGGGGGTGACGAAGTAGCTGGGCAAGGATAGGAGGACGGTCGCGTTGAGGTCGTCCCAGGTGGGCCCGGCGAGCGTGTACGGGTCGAGATCCTCCTGGAGGTGGGCCCCGGTGGCCTGGTAGTACTCGCCGCTCACCAGCGCGGTATAGCCCTGGGCGCTGGGCAGTTGCTTCAGGACGTTCAGGTCGGTCTGGCCCATAGCGAAGAGCTGTCCTTGGACGAACCGGTCCGGGTCGTAGATGATGAACCGGCCGTTCCCCGTCGCCGCCGTCAGCTCGGCCGCCGTGGGCCCGCTCGCATACGCAGTGGTGTGCGTCACCGGCCCGTGGAGGATGAGGATGGTGAAGAACGCGAGGTCGACGGCCATCACCGTGGCCAGCGCCCGGCGCAACCCCGCCGGGCTCAATCGGCCGGGGAACAGGGCCACCCACGTGGCGGCGGCGGCGATGGCCACTCCCCCGGTCAGGACGGCGGCTACGGCCATGCGCATAGACGAGTCGGACGGATACTGGGTGCCGATGAACCGTTCGAGGCCGGAGGCCCAGAGCCACGACCCGACGCAGAGGACAGTCACCACGGCAAGCGGGATACAGGTCAGCGCCACGTCGACGGGGCGGGAACGCGTTCGTGGGGAACCGGTTGCCGCTGGTCCATCTGGGACTGCGGCCACTGCCGCAGCCTCCGAACGGGTACGGGCGCGGTCGGCCAGCACCATATGGACCCACCAGGCCAACAGGGTGGCGAGGGCGAAGTCGACGCCGAGCAGGTTCCGGCTGAGCAGGCGCTGGCTGTTGATCCCTGGGATCAGGAACAGCAGGTGGCCAAACGGTGTGTCACCACCCCAGGCGGAAAGAAGGCTCAACACCAACACGACGTACCAGACCCACCAACGGGACGCTTCGGGCCGTCGGCGCCATCGGGAGGTCAGGAGGGCGAAGAACCCGATGAGGGCCAGTATCCCCACGTAGCTGGTGACTTCGGGAAAGTTGTAGTCCCCGAAATAGCCGGATACTTCCTGCTGGTTGGTACCGACGACGAAAGGGGAAAACACCAGCGCGGTCAGCCGCCAGGGCAGCGACCCGGTGATGAAGAACTGATAGGTAGGAGTGGACCGCTGTGACTGGGCAGTGAAGACCAGCCCTGGGAGCCACTGGGCCGCGCCGGCCACGAGGCCCACCCCTGCGCCGACGACGAGAAGGCCCAACGGAGCCAGCCGGGAACGCAGTGCAAAGGGTTGGCGCCGATCCGACCGCCAGTACAGCCAGTACCGCCAGATCAGGTAGATCACGGCGATCACGGCAGAGTCCAGGACCGCCTCGGGTGCCCCGGCCAGAATGGTCATAGCCGTCGCCGCGGCCAGGAGGAGGGCCCACCACCAGCGCGGAGCCGGCCCGGCGCGGCCCGGCGCAGCCGTTGGTGGCGAGGCAGTGGTCACGGTTCCCGGTGGCTCGGTGAGCCCGTGTACGGCCAGCAGCATCCACGGGAGCCACGCCGCGCCCGAGACCAGGTCGATGTGCACGATCTGCCCACTGAGGTAGCCCCCGAAGGCGAAGGCGGCGGCTCCGAAGCTGGCAGCCGTCGACCACACCGGCTGTCGGCGCAGGAAGAGGTACATGCCGACCACGGCCACCTCGTAGGCGGCGATGAGGTTCAGGGTCCAGGCCAGCTCGGCAGGAAGGATGGCGAACAGCCACGTGAGCGGGTAGGCGGCCCCGGCGTTGAAGCCGCCGAGCAACGGAGCGCCGCTGAAGATGTACGGATTGAGGAGGGGCAGGTGCCCATGGATGAGGTCCTGTCCGGCCAGCACCCGGAGCGGGAAGTTCTGGATGAAGTTGTCCCCGTCCAGGAATACCTGTCCGAACAGAAGCGGGATGCCGAACACGAGTACCGGGGCGGCGAGGAGGACGACCAGTCCGATATGGCCGCGGACCCATGGGATGATCCTCCGTCCATCTCCTCGGGTCATGTGAGGGTCGGGGCCGGACATGGACGTGCCCTGGCTCAAGTGACGAGTCCGTACCACCAGTTGATCACGTGGTTGATGAGATCGGCCCATTGATTGCGGAACAACAGGATCAGTACGAAGGGTAAGAAGATCAACATCGGTTGGAGCCGGTAGTAGTTGGGCAGCAACCGGGCCGGTAGCAGACGCTCGAGCACTGCGGCCCCGTCCAAGGGTGGGCACGGGATGAGGTTGAACACGCCCAGCACGATGTTGGCGATGCCGCCATAGAAGAGGAAGCGCGAATAGAGCGGGATCGCTCCCGTCGCCGGCAGGGTGTGGGCGAAGACGACCCCGAGTATGGCGGCCAGCGCGAAGTTGGTGAGCGGACCGACCAGCGAGACGATCACCACGTGGTTGCGCGGGCTTCGGAGGCGATTGGCATTCACGGGCACGGGCTTGGCCCAGCCGTAGGCCCCGATGCCCGACAGGCTCAACAGGGCGGGAACCAACAGCGTGCCCACCGGGTCGACATGGCGGATGGGGTTGAGGTTCAGTCGCCCGGCGCGCTTGGCCGTGTCATCCCCGAAGGCCAGGGCGACGACGCCGTGGGAGATCTCGTGGAGGATGATCGAGGGGATCAGGACGACGAAGTAGATCAGCTGGTTCGTCTGGATCCTGCCAGAGCGGACCAAGATCACCATGACCACCACGGCAATGGCCACGGCGATATACAGCATCGGGCTGCCCGGTACCTGCCGTCCTGACGTCGTCCGGCGGGCACCCCCGGTGCCACCCCAACCCATGGTCGAGAGCTCGCCTAGTGCCGAGCAGCGTGACTGATGCAGTAGCGCGTCGCCGGCATGGCCTCGAGCCTGGCCGGGGAGATGGGTTCGCCGCACTCCTCACAGGTGCCAAAGCTGCCGTCGTCCAGCTTTGCCAGGGCGTGGGCGACATCACCCAGTGTCTCCTGCAGCTGGCCACCCAACGCCTCTGCTTCGCCACGCTCAGCGGTCACTTGGCTGAGATCGGCAAAGTTGGGGTCATACGTCGGTCCGTCGTCGTCCCCGAAGCCCAGTTCGGACAGCTGCGATCGCAGCTGAGCCCGCTCCTCTTCGAGGAGGGTCCGGTAATCGACGGTCGGGGCATCGCTGGGCACGCAGCAGAGCCTAGTTCTCCCGGTTGCGCTCGGCGCGCGGGTGGGCACTTTCGTATGCGCCCCGGAGGTGTTCGGACGACAGGCGGGTGTACAGCTGGGTGGTGGCGATCGACACGTGGCCGAGCAGCTCTTGGACCACCCGGATGTCCGCCCCGTGGGCCAGCATGTGGCTGGCGCACGAGTGGCGCAGCACATGGGGGCTCACCTGATCGCTCAGACCCACCCGCTCGGCGTGGCGTTTGAGGATGGCCCATGCACCCTGACGGCTCAGGCGCCTACCCCGCGTGTTCAAAAAGACCGCCTCGGCGTCGTCGCGGTGAGACCAGCGATCGGGGGCCACCAGCGGCCGGCCCGGTGGCGACAGCCATACCACCAGCGCCTCCCGGGCCGGGCGCCCGATCGGGACGAGCCGTTCCTTGGAGCCCTTGCCGAAGACCCGGATGAGGCCATCGTCGAACTGGAGATCGGAGAGCGACAGCCCGACCACTTCGGAGATCCGGGCGCCGGTGCCGTAGAGCACCTCGAGCAGGGCACGATCGCGGAGGTCCAGCGGACCGATGCCGGTGACCGCGTTCAGCACCCTGAGGGTCTGGGCCTCGTCCAGTGCCTTGGGCAGGCGCCGGGCCAGTCGGGGCGACTGCAGATCAGCGGTGGGATCGGCGGGGATGGTGCCCTCGTCGTAGAGGAAGCGGAAGAGGCCCCGGAGGCTGGCCAGGCTCCTGGTGATGGTGGCGGGGCTCTTACCCTCGCTGCGGGCAAAGTCCAGGTACCGCTCGAGGTCGCCGGCGCGGACGGAGCCGGGATCGATGCCGGCATGCCCCAGCCACTGCTCCCAACCGACCAGATCCCGTCGGTAGGAGGCGATGGTGTTCGAGGATCGTCCCCGCTCCACGGTCAACCAGGACAGGTACTCCTCGGCTCCGATCGAGAGCGGGGTGCTCATCGTCCCGACGGGAGCCGGTGCTGGTTCAACCGGCGTGCTCGGAACCGGAACGGCGACGCCGGGCCAAGGCCACCCCGAGGATGGTCACGGCGTCGACGATGGTCCCGTCATCGACCAGGTCGTCGAAACGGGACAGGGACATCTCCTCGATGGTCATGAACCTCTCCTCCAGGCCCTGGCGGTTGGTCGGCACCGGATGGAGGTCGGTGGCCATGAACACCGTGGTGACCTCGTCGCAGAAACCGGGCGTGTTGAGGCAATGAGTCAACAGTTCGAGCCGGCCCGCTGCTCGGCCCAGCTCCTCGGCCAGCTCCCGCTGCCCGGTGGTCTCGAGCGGCTCGCCCTCGACGTCACGGGTGCCGGCGGGCACTTCGAACAGCCAGCGGTTGACCGCCGGTCGGAATTGATGGACCAGGAGGACCGACGCCGCATCGGTGAAGGGCACGACGGCCACCGCTCCGGGGTGACGGATGACGTCCCGCTCGAACGAGTTCCCGTCGGGGTCGACGAACGTCGCCGTGACGGTGGAGACGATGTACCCCTTGTGGATGAGCTGGTCGCCGACGTGGCGAAAGGTGGGCGACGGGACGGTCGGTCCCGTCAAGGGTTCTGTTCCGGGGCCTGTATGGCCGAGCTCACCGGAGGGGGGCCGACATCGATCAACCGTGGCTCGCGACCCTCGGCCCGGTCCAGGGCCGCGCCCACCAGCTCCCGGAAGAGCGGGTGGGGTCGGTCGGGCCTGCTCTTGAACTCAGGATGGGCCTGCGTGCCCACCCAGAATGGATGGCCGGGAAGCTCGATGAACTCGACCAGCCTCCCGTCCGGCGAGGTCCCCGAACAGACCAATCCGGCTTCCTCGAGTCGGTGGCGGAACCGTGGGTTGACCTCATAGCGATGGCGGTGCCGCTCCGACACCACTTCGGTGCCGTAGGCCTCGGCCACCTGGGTCCCCGGAGCCAGGTTGGCCCAGTAGGAGCCGAGGCGCATGGTCCCGCCCATGTTGACCACGTCGTTCTGGTCTTCCATGAGGTCGATCACCGGGGCCCGGGTGCTGGGGTCGAACTCGCGGGAGTTGGCGTCATCGAGGCCGGCCAGGCTCCGAGAGGCCTCGATGACCATGACCTGGAGGCCGAGGCAGAGCCTGAGGAGTGGGATCTCGTGCTCACGGGCGTAGCCGGCTGCGGCGATCATCCCCTTGACCCCGCGCTCCCCGAAGCCGCCGGGGATGACGAACCCGTCGAACTCGCGGAGGCGGTCATGGACGAGCAGATCGGGCACCTCGGCCGCTTGGATCCATTCGATCTCGACCTTGGCCCCGTGGTGGAAGCCGGCATGGCGGAGGGACTCCACCACCGACAGGTAGGCATCGGGCAGGTCGATGTACTTGCCGATGATCCCCATGCGCACCGGGCGCGTGGCCGTATCCACCTGGGCCACCAGGCGCTCCCAGTCGGTGAGATCCAAGGGATGCTCCTCCTCGGAGAACCGGAGCAGGCGGAGCACGTAGGTGTCAAGGCCCTCCTCGTGGATGACCAGGGGGATCTCGTAGATGTTGCGAGCGTCGATGGCCGACACCACGGCCTCGATGGGCACGTCGCACAAGAGAGAGATCTTCCGCTTCAGGTCCTCGGAGATCAGTCGGTCCGACCGGCAGACGATGACGTCGGGCTGGATACCGCGACTGCGGAGCTCGGTGACCGAGTGCTGAGTGGGCTTTGTCTTCTGCTCGCCCGACGTCCCGAGGTAGGGAACCAGGGTGAGATGGACGTAGCAGACGTTGTCGCGCCCCACGTCCCGCCGGAACTGGCGAATGGCCTCGATGAACGGGACGATCTCGATGTCGCCCACCGTGCCGCCGATCTCGACGATGACCACGTCGACGTCATCGGTGCCCAGCTTCCGTATCCGTCCCTTGATCTCGTCGGTGACGTGGGGAATGACCTGAACGGTCTTGCCCAGGTAATCGCCCCGCCGTTCCTTGGCGATCACCGACGAATAGATCCGCCCGGTGGTGGTGTTCGATTCCTTGTGCAGGTTCTCGTCGATGAAGCGCTCGTAGTGGCCGAGGTCGAGATCGGTCTCGCCCCCGTCCTCGGTGACGAACACCTCGCCGTGCTCGAAGGGGTTCATGGTGCCCGGGTCCACGTTGATATAGGGATCGAGCTTGCACATGGTGACGCGAAGCCCACGGCACTTCAGCAGGCGACCGAGCGACGAAGCGGTCAGGCCCTTTCCGAGCGAGGAGGACACGCCGCCGGTGACGAAGATGTACTTCGTCTCACGAGGCCCGCCGATGTCGGGAGTCGGTGCGCTCCCTGCGTGGTCTCCAGAGGGACTCGGCGGGGTTTGCGTGTCGGGCACCCCTCGACACTATCGGAATCACTCGGGCCGTCGGGTGGACCACCGCGGTGGGTGAGGATCAGCGGCGAGCCGGGCGTCCCGCTCGCGAGCCGGCCAGCAACTCCCGTGCGTGGCGCCGGGCGGTGTCGCTGTCCGGGCTCCCCGAGAGCATCCGGCTCAGCTCGACGATGCGCTCGTCCGCGTCGAGCTCGGTGGTCAGGGCCACGGTTCGACCGTCGACCTCGTCTTTGCGCACCGACACCTGTCGGTCGGCGTGCGCGGCCACCTGGGCCAGATGGGTGACCACCAGGACCTGGCTCCGCTCGGCCAATGTGGCCAGTGCCGCACCGACTGCGGTGGCGGCCATGCCGCCGATGCCCGCGTCGACCTCATCGAACACGATCACCCCCGGTGAGCCGGTCAGGGCCAACCGGACGGCGAGCATGGTGCGGGCAAGCTCCCCTCCGGAGGCCACCTTGGCCATGGGTAGGGGTGGCTCGCCCGGATTGGCGCCCAACAGGAACGAGACCTGGTCCGCCGGGCCCTCTCCGGCCACGGATACCTCGAATCGGGCCGCGGGCATGGCCAGCGTGCGGAGGGTGGACTCGATCTGGTCGGCCAGGACGGGTGCGGCCTGGTGGCGTCGCCGGGCCACGACCGCCTCGGTCTCGGCCAGCACCGCTCGGGCCTGTTCGATCTCCCCGTCGAGGGCAACCGCCCGGGCGTCGGCCGACTGGAGGGCGGCCAGCCCGGCGGTGGCGTCCCGGCCGAAGGCGATGACCTCGCTCGTGGTGGTGCCGTATTTGCGTCCGAGCTCGTGGAGCAGCTGTCGTCGAGCGCGAATCGCCTCCAGTCGCTCGGGATCATCGTCCCAGGTCTCCACCACCTGACGGAGCTCGGTACCCAGATCCGCGAGCTCGGCCATCACGGCTCGGGTGCGTTGCTCGAGGGGGGCCAGGGGGGCTCGGTCGGACAGCGCACCGGCCGCCTCCGCCATGCGATCCTGTGCGCTCGGAGCCTCGGCGTCGATGCCCGTCCCGGTCAGCGCGGCCAGAGCGATGGCCGCGGCCTCCCGGTGAGCGGACGCTGCGGCCAGGCGGTCTTCCTCGGCTTCCAGGCGGTCGTCCTCAGACTCGTCCTCGAGCGCGGCGGCCTCGATCTCGGCGATCTGATAGGCGAGCAGGTCTGCGTCCCGGGCTCGTTGCCTGGCGTCTCCCCCCAGGTTGTCCGACTCGGACTGGAGCACGCGGAGGCGGTTCCGCGCTGCGTGCATGGGGGTCAGGTCGATGTCGGCAAACCCGTCGAGGGCGGACCGTTGGGCGGCACCGTGCACCAGCGACTGGTGCAGATGTTGGCCGTGCAGTTCCACCAGCTGGGCACCCACTTCGGCCAATCCGCTGACCGAGGCCATCCGGCCGTCCACCCAGGCCCGGCTGCGGCCGGCCTTGGCCACCGCTCGAGCCAGGATGACCTGTTCATCGGCGCCCTCGGCGAAGCGACCCTCGACCATGGCCTCGGTGGCACCCGACCGCACCAGCGTGGGATCGGCCCGGCCGCCGAGAAGAAGGGCCAGCGCTTCGACCAAGAGGGTCTTCCCTGCTCCCGTCTCACCGGTCAGCGCGGTCATCCCCGGCCCCAGAGTCACGGTGACGTCGTCGATCACGCCGAGGTTCTGCACCCGCAGCTCCCACAGCATGCCGACCGGTCCCGGTACTCGCTACCAGTCGGCCAGGCGGAACTTGGCCCGGAGAATGGTGTGGAAGTCGGGATCGGAGAACATGACCAGTCGGGCCGATCGCTCACCTTCCCGACAGGTGACGGTGGCGCCGGGCTCGAGGGTGGCAACGGTGTGGCCGTCGACTACCAGCACCGCCGGCCGCGGTTCCAAGATGTTCAGGGCGACCCACTGCTGCGGCTCGAGCACCAGCGCCCGATCGAAGAGCATGTGGGGCGAGACCGGGGTCAACACGATGGCCCGCATCCGCGGCGACAGCACCGGTCCCCGGGCCGAGAGGTTGTAGGCGGTGGAACCGGTGGGCGTGGATACCAGCAATCCGTCGGCCGCATAGGTCATGAACGGGCGGCCGGCGATGAGCGATGCGATGCGGACGGTGTGGCCGGGGACGCTCTTCTCCACCACCGCCTCGTTCAGCGCCAATTGGTCGACCTGAGTGGTTCCATCGGCGGCGGTCAACGCGACGTGGAGGGTCATGCGCTCCTCGACCTCGTGCTCACCGGCCAGGAACGCCTTCAGCGCCTGCTCGAGCCCGGCCGGTTCGATCTGGGTCAGGTAGCCGAGTCGGCCCATGTTCACGCCCAGCACCGGGACCCCGTCGGCGATGGCCGACCCCACCGCCCGGAGGAGCAACCCGTCACCGCCCAGGCTGACCAGGAGGTCGGCCCCCGCCGCGCTCACCGTCCCGTCGGGCTGGATCGCCGAGACGGCGTGGTGGCCGCGAGCGGTCAACCACGCCGAGGCCCGCGTGGCCACCTCCGCCGCTTGCTCTCGATCCGGGTGGGCGAAGAATGCGATTACCGCCATGGAGCCCCCATCATGGCCCTTCGCCGGTGATCAGGGGCGAATCCTCCCCCTCTGTTGTCCGGGCCGCGTGCCGGTGGGCGGCGGCAACGGCTGAGTCGAGCATGTCGTCGATGTCGCTTCCGTGCTCGTGGACGTGGGCTTGGGCGTAGACCAGGAATTCGATGTTGCCGGCATGGCCGGTGATCGGTGAGGGCATCGCCCCTCTGATCGTCGCACCTTCGTTCGCCAGCGCGCTGCACACGCCGCCCAGCGTACGACGATGGACGGCGGCGTCGCGGATGATCCCCCTGCCCTTGGATGCCTCGGATCGGCCCGCCTCGAACTGGGGCTTCACCAACACCACCAGATCGGCTCGGGGTCGAGCCAGATCTCCCGCCAGCATCGGTACCGCCCGGGTCACCGAGATGAACGACAGGTCGGCGGTGATCACGTCGTAGGCAGAGCCTCCGGCATCCTCGAGGGTGTAGCTGCGGATGTCGGTCTGCTCCCGGGCGTCGACTCGGTCGTCGCCGCGCAGGCGCTCGTGCAGCTGACCCCGCCCGACATCGAGGGCAGTGACCGAGCGGGTGCCGTGCTGGAGCAGGCAGTCGGTGAATCCGCCGGTCGAGGATCCTGCATCGAGCGCACGGGCACCGGCCACGTCGAGATCGAAGCGATCCAGGGCCGCAGCCAACTTCTCCCCGCCCCGCGACACATAGCGAGCCCGAGGCCCGGTGAGGTGAATCGGCTCGGACGGCGCCACCAGCCGCGACGCCTTGACGGCCAGCGTGCCCGAGACCAGCACTCCGCCGTGTTCGATGAGGTCGGTCGCCTGTTGGCGGCTCGATGCGAAACCGCGCTCGACCAGGACGTGATCGAGGCGACGCCTCGTGGCCTTGGTCAGCCGGCCGACCCGGTTGGGGGCGCTGCAACCTTCTTGGCGGCTGTCTTCTTCGCTGCGGTCTTCTTGGCCGGAGCTTTCTTCGCCGCCGTCTTCTTCGCCGCAGATTTCTTGGCTACCGACTTCTTGGCTACCGACTTCTTGGCCGCCGTCTTCTTGGCGGCTGTCTTCTTTGCCGCCGTCTTCTTCGCCGGGGTCTTCGTGGCTGTGGACGGGCCACGGCCGAGCAGCGAGGCGACCTGGCGGGCCAGATCTTCCAGGCTTCCGATGCCCAACGAGGACAACTGGGTGGAGACCTCGGCGTGGACGAGGGACAGGAGGGCTTCGGTGCTGTTGCGGCTGCGGTCGATCAGATCGTCCACCTTTGTCTGCGCTTCCTTGCGCTGGACGTCGCCGTTCTTCATGAGCTCTTCGACCAACTGTTCGACGCGAGCCTTGGTCAGTTGGGCCAAGGCAGCGCCCGCATCGATATACCGTCGGAAGGGATCGTCGTTGGCCATATATGCAGAATAATCCGAGTGCTAGCTAGTAGGAAGCACTTTTTCTGCCATGCCTGGTCACCGACCCGTTAGGTACCGCTCGACCAGCGACGCGAAGTCCGGGGCCCGGCGATGGACGGGTACGTCGACGGCCGTATCGGCCGGCAAGGTCACGCCTGAATCAACCAAGGCAAAGGGCACGCCCAACTGGATGGCCAGATGGCCGTCGGTCATCGGTCTGTCCCCCACCATGATCACGGGACCCTTCGAGCCGTCCAGGTCGAACCGGGACCGGAGGAGGGCCACGGTGGGTGGATGGGGCTTTCCCGCGATCTGGGGATCGACGCCACCGGCGGTGGCCACCGCAGCCAGGAGGGCTCCGGCGCCGGGGACCGGTCCCGTCGGTGTCGGATAGGTGGGGTCCTCGTTGGTGCCGATGAGCCGGGCCCCATCGCGCACGGCGCCGGACACCCTGGTCAGCGACTCGAAATCGAAGTGACGAGTCCAGCCGATGACCACAGCATCAACCGGTCCGGTCTCACGCACCGACACGCCACGGGCTTCGAGGGCTTCGAGGGCACCGCCCTCGGTGAGGACCATCGCCGTGCTCCCCGGATCGAGCAGTGAGGCGGCGGCCTGGGACGAGGTCACCAGGTCGTCGGGTCCGGCCGGGATCCCGACGCGACCCAGCCGGGTCACCAGGTCGCCGATGGTTGGAGCCGAGTTGTTGGTGGCGAACACGATGCGGACTCCCCGACCCCGCAACTTCGATACCGCCCCTGACACGTTTCCGATCGGCTCACCGGCCAGCCACACCACGCCGTCGAGGTCCACGATCCAGGTGGCCCCCGCGGCCACCAACCGTTCGTCCTCAGAATCTTGGTTCATCCGGTCGGGGCGTCACCCGTCGGAGTACCTCGGGAGGTGAAGACGGCCCCGTCGCGCAGGCGTCTTGTGCTCGATGCCAGTTCGTCGGCTGATTCCATGGTCCTGTGGATGAACCCGGAGAGGGCTTGGCGGGGGCTGCCGGCCAACTCGGCTTCCTGATCGCCTTGTGGCACAGGGCCTCGTGGGTCGGCGTCAGCACGGTCATGACCGTTGGCAGCCGATTGGGGACCCGACGGTGGACGAAGAGAACGGGAACTGACCCCGTCGGCGGCCGAAGCGGCCAGGCGGGCGGCCCGCTCCCAATAAGAGCGGAACATGCCGATGTCGAAAGCACCGTCCCGGACGCGGGACTGGGTGAGGAGCCGGGCCGGGGGGCGCTTCAGGTCAGAGATGATGTGCACGGCGGCCAGTGCTCGCAGCGCGTACCAGGTGGTGTCGATCTCCCACCACATCAGCCCCTGACGGGCTGAAGCAGGAAGGTAGTGGTGGTTGTTGTGCCAGCCCTCGCCACCGGTGACCACGGCGATGAAGAGCGAGTTCCTGCTGGTGTCCGGAGTGGCGAACCGGCGCCGCCCGAAGACATGGGCCAGCGAGTTGACGATGAAGGTCCCGTGCCAGAGCAGGACGGTGGACAAGAAGAAGCCGATGATCAACCCGCCCCATCCCCCGACCAGCAGGCACACGAGGCCGAGGACCCAGGGACCGACCCAGTGGAACTTGTCGAGCAGCCGAAGTTCGGGGTAGGCGGCGAAGTCGCGGATGGCGCTCTCGTCGCTGTCCTTGTAGCGCCGCGAGAGGATCCAGCCGACGTGGCTCCACCAGAATCCGTCTCTCGGCGAGTGGATGTCCCGATCGGTGTCGGTGAAGCGATGGTGGATCCGGTGGTGCCCGGCCCACCACAGAGGGCCCTTCTGGGCTGCGGTGGTGGCGCCCAACGCGGTGAGGAACTGCGGGATCCGACCCATCTTGTAGCTGCGGTGGGCGAAATACCGGTGGTAACCAGCCGTGATGAGGAACATGCGGCCCACGTAGAGCACGGCGCAGAGAACCCAGTCCTGCCAGGTGACGGTTACGAAGAAGGCAAGGAAGGGAACGAGGTGCACGAGAATGAACGGGACGGCCGACACCCAGGCGATCCCTTCAGCGCTGCCCACGAGGGTGTTGTCGAGCACGGTGTCGGCGAGCACGGTGTCGTCAACCACGGTGCCGTCAACCACGGTGTCGCTGCTGTTCGATTCGTTCACCGCATCCTCGCGAGGGTCGAAGCTCGGCACGAACTGTACCCACCATGCCCCCAAGCGGTCCGTCCGGTGGGCATCGCCTTATCGTACCGTGCCCTCGGTAGGGGCGACAGATTCAGCGTCGAGATGGCCTCAGCCATCCACGTAGAGGTTGCCGTCCGCCGCGGCCACCGGAATGTGGGCGAGACCCCGGGTGGCCGGCCCCTGCTCGACTGCCCCCGTCCGGGCATTGAACTCGGACCCGTGACAGGGGCAGGCGATGATGTCGCTCGACCGGGCGAAGGCCACCGTGCAGCCGGCATGGGGGCAGATGGCATTGAAGGCCACAAACGTGCCGGCCACGGGCTGGAGGACCAGTCCGGGTGCGCCACTGGCCGGGTCGGTGAACTGGGCGGCGCCCCCGACGGGGACGTCCGAGGTCGGGCCCAGGCGGTTTCCGGCCGGCTTGGGCGCCGTCGTGGTGGGAGGTTCACTCGTGGTGGGAGCGCCCTGCGTGGTCGGGGTGGTGGTTGATGGCGGGACAGTGGTCGGCGAAGACGGCGAGATCGTGCCCGTGCCCTCGGACGCAGCTGCAGCCTTGGTCCCGCCGGCCAGGCGTCCGAACCATGCCACCAGGCCACCGGTGGCCAGAACGAGAAGAGCCACCAGCCCCGTCGTGGCCCCTCGGGTCAGCACGGCGCGCCGCTCGATGACCTTCCCGGTGGCGGCGGGCCGCACGCGTCCCAGATAGGTGTCGAGGGCGGGGGCGCCCCCCGCTCCGGCAACGAGCAGCGGCGTCCAGGCGAACACGAAGACAATGTCCGAACCCGTGAAGTAGGGCGAGGCATGGAAGCTCACAGTAAGGAACAGGCTGAAGGAGATGACCATCCCGGCCAGGGCGGCGATGCGGGTCCACAGACCGACCAGGACCCCGAGCCCGACGGCCACCTCGCCGATGGCGATGACCAGACCCAGCGGCGAGGCGACCTGCAGCAGATGGCCCAAGAGGCCATGGAGGGGGCTCGACCGCTCGGCTCCGAGCAGCTGGGCATAGATCGAGGTGGGGCTGTTGTCGTTGAAGAATTGGGGATTGGCCAGCTTCTGGAGCCCGGCAAACAGGAACGTGACGCCCAGGAACAACCGGAGGGGAATGAGCACCCAGCCCGCGTTCTGGGTCACGCCCGGAGGTGGGCGCCACCACGGTCGCTGGCTCGTGGTGTTCGGGACGGATCGCCGCGGTTCGTTCACGCCTCTGGCTCGATCAGGTCGTCGGCTCGCGGACGGGGAGCCCGGCCGCGGCGTAGACGGCGTCGATGACGGTCATGTTGGCCACGGCGTCGGCCGTGGTGGTGATGACCGGGCCGCCGGTCAGCACGGCTTCGGCGAAATGCTCTAGCTGGTACTGGTAGGTCGATGGGCCCGAGAGATGCTCGATGCGCTTGCCGGCCGGTGTCCTCACCACCAATCGGTGGTAGTGCTGGGGGGCCACCGGGTTGAGCACGCGCAGCTCGCCCCCATCACCGGTCGCCCGTACGCCAATGCGCAGCACGCTCGAGGACAGCATCGACGTGTGCATCCTGGCCGTCCGTCCGTCGGCAAAGGAGAGATCGGCCACCATGGCCCGATCCACCCCGGGGGTGGAGAGCTTGGCCCGGGCCGAGACGACCTCGGGCTCCGAGGCGGCCATGAGGCGGATCATGTTGATGGCGTAGCAGCCGGCGTCCATGGTGGCACCACCGGCCAGATCCAGCCGGTAGCGGATGTCCCGGCGGTTCGGCAGCGGAAAGCACATCCATGCCTCGATGTGGCGCACCTCGCCGATGAGGCCCTGCTCCACGACCTCGCGCATCCGTGCGGCCAGCGGGTGATGGCGGTAGTGGAAAGCCTCCATCACGGTGAGCCCGGACTCGTCGCCCGCACGGGCCACGATGGCTGCTTCGTCGGCATTGGCGGTGAGCGGCTTCTCGCACAACACGTGCTTGCCTGCGGCGATGGCGGCCAGGGTCCAGCGACCGTGCAGGCCATTGGGCAGCGGGTTGTAGATGGCGTCCACGTCCGGGTCCTCGACCAGCGCCTCATAGGTGGGGTGGACTCGCGCGATCCCGTGCTTGTCGGCGTAGTGGCGTGCCCGCTCCGGGTCGCGGGCGGCCACGCTGACCACGTCCACGTCGGGTAGCGCCCGGGCCGGGCGGATCAATGCAGCCGGGGCGATCTTGGCCGCGCCGAGAATTCCGATGCGCAGACGGCTCATGGGCCGTGACGTTATCGGTTGGCCGGACCGGGTAAGGGGTCGCCACGTCGCCGACGAGGGCGGTCCGCATCGTCCAGGAGCGCGCCCCTGGCGCGGCGTCGGAGTCGTGCCCACGTCCCGAACGATACGGACAGCTCCCTGAACAACCGCTGAGCGACGGACCCTGTGCTCCGCACAGGGGACTCTGATCCGAGCAAGGAGGCGCTACTCGTCCAGTTGGGGAATGGCCAGATCCGAGAGGCCCTCCCGCCAGACCTCTTCTTCGATGAGCTCCCGGCTCCGCCAGCCCTCGCTCGTTCTGACCAGTGAGTGGTTGTAATAACCCCCGCCGGGCGCATAGCGCTGGGAGCCGTCAGGACCCTGGAGGTACATCGGGTTGAAGAAGTAGGCACGAACGTCAGCCGTGTCGCCGTCGATGGTTACCCGCTTGTTCCCGATGAGGTGCTGGCGGACGGGAAAGGCGGCCAAGGCGAGGGCAAGCCACTCCTTGATCTGGGCTCGGCTTCCGGCGATGCCACCGGCCGACGTGTAGTCGATGCGGGCATCGGGGGTGAAGACGGTGTCGAGGAGGTCCCACTCGGCGGCGTCGACGGCCATGGCGTAGCGGGTCAGGAGGTCGTCGATGGCGAACCGGTCGAGAAGGTCCTGCGTCGATGGGTCGGGCTCTGACATCACGCTGCCTTTCCGATGACCTGATGGGCAAACTGCTCCATCAGCTCGATCTTCCGTTCGATGGTTGAGTTGAACCCGCGCTTGGCGTCCTGGTCCGCCACCATCCACGGTGCGCAGATCCAGTCGGTCGCTCCGGCATCCTCAAAGCGCCGGATCAGGTCGGGCTCGGGCTGGGCGGCCACCGTCGTGAAGATCCTGAAGCCGTCCAGGGTCCGACCGACATCGGCCAGAGCCGCTTTGACGCCGTCGATCTGTCCGAGTGCCTCATCGGGCGGCAGGACCCGGGCGGCCGCCCATCCGTCGCCCAGAGCGGCCATCCGCCGGAGGGCGGGCGGCGAGTCGCCGCCGATGATGACGGGGACCGGCCGGGTGGGGGCCGGGTTCACCTGCATGAGGGGGACGTCGTAGTGCGTCCCGTGGTACTCCACCCAGCCACTCTGCCATAGCGCCCGCAAGGCGGGGATCATGTCGTTGAGTCGCGCCCCCCGATCGGAGAACTCCTGCCCGGTGAGGTCGAATTCTTCCTTGCACCACCCGGCGGCAACCCCCAGGTTGATCCGATTGCCGGACAAGACGGCGGCGGTGCCCACCAGCTTGGCCACGGTCACCAGGTCCCTGGCCGGGGCGATGTAGACCCCGGTGGTGAACTGGAGGGTGCTGGTCACCGCGGCCATCGCCGAGATCACGCACCAGGAATCGGGCCAGTCGCTCTCGGGACCCCAGATCGGTGATCCGTCGTCGTAGGGAGAGTACGTATATCGGGATCGGAGCTCTTTGGGATAACAGAGGTGGTCGGAGACATACATGCCCGAGAAGCCCAGCTCCTCGGAGGCCGT
>DASXMT010000521.1:0-5667 GCA_036495505.1 Acidimicrobiales bacterium
CCATCCCGCACTGCAACGGGATCATCGTGCGGGACCTGTCCGAGCGTCCGAGCAGCTGGCGTTCGGCGGAGGCGCTCGAGCACTTCCTGGTTCGCCACGGCATCCCCGGAGTGACCGGGATCGACACCCGCAGGCTGACCCGTCACCTCCGGGACTCCGGCGCCATGCCCTGCGCGTTCGGCACCGCGACCGAGTCCGATCTCCTGGCTTCGGCCCGCGCTGCGGCACCCACCGACGGCCAGGACTTCGTCTCGCGGGTCACGACCAAGGAGTCGTACACGCGAGGCGACGGCCCCTATCGCGTGGTGGCCTACGACTTCGGAATCAAAGAGACCATGCTCCGCCATCTGGCCGAACTGGCCACGATGACCGTGGTCCCGGCGTCGACGCCGGCCGACGAGGTGCTCGCCCTCTCGCCCAACGGCGTGTTCTTGTCCAATGGCCCCGGCGACCCCGCCGCCCTGCCCGGCATCAGCACCGAGATCGCCCGGCTGGTGGGCCACGTTCCGATCTTCGGCATCTGCCTCGGGCACCAGCTGCTGGCCACGGCCCTGGGTGGTTCGACCTTCAAGCTTCCCTTCGGCCACCACGGCGGCAACCACCCCGTGCAGCGTTTGTCCACGGGCCAGGTGGAGATCACGTCCCAGAACCACAACTATGCGGTGGCCGAGGGTTCGGTGCCTTCGGCCGACGTCACCCACCTCAATCTCAATGACGGCGTCATCGAAGGCATCCGAAGCCGCGATGCCGCAGCTTTCAGCGTTCAGTACCACCCCGAAGCCGGCCCCGGTCCCCACGACGCCCGCTATCTGTTCGACGAGTTCCGCCTGGTGATGGACGAACGAGGGGCGAGCTGATGCCCCGCCGTACCGACATCGAGACGATCCTGGTCATCGGGTCGGGGCCGATCGTGATCGGCCAGGCCTGCGAGTTCGACTACTCGGGGAGCCAGGCCTGCCGGGTCTTGGCCGAGGAGGGGTTCCGCGTCATCCTGGCCAACTCCAACCCGGCCACGATCATGACCGACCCGTCCATGGCCTACCGCACCTACGTGGAGCCGCTCGAGCCCGAGGTGCTGACCGCCATCATCGAGCGGGAGCGGCCCGACGCGCTGCTGCCCACCCTGGGGGGCCAGACGGCGCTGAACCTGACCATGGCGCTGGTGGAGCGCGGCGTCCTCGATCGGTTCGACGTCGAGGTCATCGGGGCCAACGCCGAGGCCATCAGCACGGCGGAAGATCGCGACAAGTTCAAGTCGGCCATGGAGGAGATCGGGCTGGAGGTTCCCCAGTCCGGATTCGCCCACAGCCTGGACGAGGCCCTGGCCATCGGGGAGTCGATCGGCTATCCGATCATGGTCCGCCCCAGCTTCATCCTCTGCGGCGCCGGCACCGGTATCGCCCGGGACCGCCAGCACCTCACCCAGCTGGCCGCCGAAGGGCTCGATGCCAGTCCCGTCTCCGAGGTCCTGGTGGAGCGGTCCATCGCCGGCTGGAAGGAGTACGAGCTCGAGGTCATGCGGGACCACGCCGACAACTGCGTGGTCATCTGCTCCATCGAGAACTTCGATCCCATGGGGGTCCACACCGGCGACTCCATCACGGTGGCGCCGGCCCAGACCCTGAGCGACGTCGAGTACCAGACCATGTGGGACGCCGCCTTCGCCTGCATCCGCCGCGTCGGGGTGGAGACCGGCGGCTCCAACGTGCAGTTCGCCGTGGACCCGGCCGACGGGCGCCAGATCGTCATCGAGATGAACCCGCGAGTGTCGCGGTCCTCGGCCCTGGCCTCGAAGGCCACCGGGTTCCCCATCGCCAAGATCGCCGCTCGCCTGGCCGTCGGCTACCGGCTGGAAGAGATCACCAACGACATCACCGGTGTGACCCCGGCGTCCTTTGAGCCCACCATCGATTACGTGGTGACCAAGATCCCCCGATGGGCGTTCGAGAAGCTGCCCGGGACCACCAACGAGCTCGGCACCCGCATGCAGTCGGTGGGCGAGGTCATGGCCATCGGCCGCACCTTCCCCGAGTCACTGCAGAAGGCGGTGCGGTCGCTGGAGCAGGGCCGGACGGGGCTCAACGGCGACCCGGGAGAACAGGCCGTCGACTCGGTGGCCACCGAGGAGCTGCTGATCCAGGTGGGGACGGCCACCCCGGAGCGGCTCTTTGAGCTCGAGTCGTTGTTGCGGCGGGGTGTGATGGTGGAGCAGGTTGCCGCGGCCACCGGGATCGATCCGTGGTTCCTGGCCGAGATGGGAAAGATCGTCGACGCCCGGCTGGCCTTGGCCCAGCGAGTGGTCACCGGGACTGTCCCGGCCGACCTGGACCGGCGGGGCTGGCGTCGCCTGAAGCGGCTCGGGTTCTCCGATGCCCAGCTGGCCTACGTGTTCAACGGCTACCCAGGAGCGGGTGGACCGGCTGGAAGCAGTGGGGCGAACGGTGGCGCTGCTGCTGGAGGTGCCGAGGCTGAAGGCACCCAACGGGGATCGAAGGGGGTGACCGAAGAGGACATACGAAAAACTCGCTTGGACCGGGGGGTGCGCACCACCTTCAAGACGGTCGACACCTGCGGCGCCGAGTTCGAGGCCCACACGCCTTATCACTACGGCACCTATGAGGACGAGGACGAGGTGGCCCCGTCCGGTCGGCCCCGGGTGATCATCCTGGGGTCCGGCCCGAACCGGATCGGCCAGGGGATCGAGTTCGACTACTGCTGCGTGCACGCCTCCTTCGCTCTGCAGGCGGCCGGGTACGAGACGATCATGCTCAACTGCAATCCGGAGACGGTGTCGACCGACTACGACACATCGGACCGGCTGTACTTCGAGCCACTGACTCCAGAGGACCTGCAGAACGTGCTGGCCGCCGAGCGCGATGCCTCGACCGGGGATGGTCGGCTGGTCGGGGTGATCGTGAGCCTGGGGGGACAGACCCCGCTGAAGCTGGCCGGGTCGCTCGACCCCGATCTGGTGCTGGGCACGTCGCCCGCCTCCATCGACCTGGCCGAGGACCGCGAGCGGTGGAACGAGCTGTGCGGGAGGCTGGGCATTCCCCAGCCTCCCGGTGGCACCGCAGTGACCGCGGCCGATGCCGTGGCCATCGCCGCCGGCATCGGGTACCCGGTGCTGGTCCGGCCCAGCTACGTGCTCGGCGTCCGGGCCATGGAGATCGTCTACGACGACGATCGGCTGACCCAGGCGGTCAACGACATGGCCGCCTCGCTCAACCGGGAGGGCGGCGTGACCGCCGAACGCCCCGTGTTGGTCGACCGGTTCTTGGAGGACGCCGTCGAGGTGGACGTGGACGCCATTAGGGATGCCACCGGGGCGGTGGTCATCTGCGGGGTGATGGAGCACGTCGAAGAGGCGGGCGTGCATTCTGGGGACTCGGCCTGCGCCCTGCCGCCCCAGACCCTGAGCGCCGGTGTGGTGGCCATGCTCGAGGACCACGCCCGGGCCATCGCCGAGGCCCTCGATGTCCGGGGGCTGTGCAACGTGCAGTTCGCAGTCAAAGACGACCAGGCCTACGTCATCGAGGCCAACCCCCGGGCCAGCCGCACCGTGCCGTTCGTGGCCAAGGCGACGGGCGTGCCGGTGGCCATGGTGGCCGCCCGGGTGATGGTGGGAGCCACGCTGGCCGAGCTGGCCGACGAGGGCCTGCTGTCGGACCCGGTGGTCGGGCATGTCAGCGTGAAGGAGGCGGTCCTGCCCTTCAACCGGTTCCCCGGCGTGGACACCCTGCTCGGCCCCGAGATGCGGTCCACCGGCGAGGTCATGGGCATCGACCGAACCTTCGGCCTGGCCTTCGCAAAGAGCCAGATCGCCGCGGGGAACAGGTTGCCCACCGAGGGCACGGTGTTCCTTTCCTTGGCCGATCGGGACAAGGCGGCCGGGCTGGATGCCGCCCGCCAGTTCTCCGTCCTGGGCTTCGACCTGGCCGCCACTTCGGGGACGGCCGCAGCGCTCGAGGCGGCTGGGATCCCGGTCTCCACCGTGGTGGCCAAAGTGGGTGACCCCGAGGGCGAAGATGCGGTGGCGCTGATCGCCGGAGGGAAAGTCCAGCTGGTGGTGAACACCCCGCGGGGCCGAGGGCCCCGTGCCGATGGCATCCACATCCGGGCCACCTCGCTGCTGCACCAGGTGCCCTGCCTGACCACGGTGGCCGCGGCCCGGGCAGCCGCGGCGGGAATCGCCGACTGGATCAAGCACCCGCTGTCGGTGCGCTCGCTGCAGGAGTACCTGGCCGGGTGAACCGGGCTCGGTTGGAGCGCAGGGGTCGGGCGAGTGGTGTTGTGCGGGCGAGTGGGGCGGACCGGTGAGTGGCGTTGACCGGGCCCGGCGGGCGTGGCGGGCCGTTTCGGGCACAGACGTGGATCTGACCATGCGCGTCGGCTCGATCACCCTTCCCAACCCGATCATGACCGCGTCAGGCACCGCCGGTCATGCCGACGAGCTCGGGGCCTATTTCCCACTTCAGGAGCTCGGGGCGATCGTGGTGAAGTCGTTGTCAGTCGATTCGTGGCCGGGCAATCCACCGCCGCGGGTGCACCAGACCCCGTCGGGCATGTTGAACAGCGTGGGCCTACAGGGACCAGGGATCGCAGCGTGGCTGGCGGACGACCTCCCAGCGCTCATTGCGGCCCGAGCCCGTGTGGTGGTGAGCATCTGGGGACAACGGGTGGACGACTTCGCACGGGCGGCCAAGCAGCTGAACGAGGCGATGGCGGCGGCGGCCGAGGCCGGACAGGCGGAGGCTGAGTTTGGAACGGCGGTGGCTGAAGTTGGAGCGGCGGCGGTGGCCGAGGCTGGAACGGCAGCAGTGGCTGAGGCTGGAACGGCGGCACCGGCCGGGGCTGGGATGGGGACATCGATTATCGCCCTCGAGGTCAACGTGAGCTGTCCCAATCTTGAGGACCGGCGCAAGATGTTCGCCCACTCGCCGACGGCCACCGCCGAGGTGCTCAGTGCGGTGAGCGATGCTTGCGCACTGCCCCTGTGGGCCAAGTTGAGCCCCAATGTGGCCGATTTGGCCGAGATCGCCGGCGCTGCTCTCGGTTCCGGGGCCGAGGCGATCACCCTGGTGAACACGGTGCTGGGTATGGCCATCGATGTCGAACATCGCCGTCCCGTCCTCGGCGCAGGCGGCGGCGGCCTCTCAGGAGCCGCCATCCATCCCGTGGCTGTCCGGGCCGTGTACGACTGCCGGGCCGCGTTCCCAGACGCCGCCATCGTGGGAGTCGGGGGAGTCATGGACGGGGCGGACGCGGTAGAGCTGCTCATGGCCGGGGCTAACGCCGTCCAAGTGGGAACGGCGACATTCCGGGATCCGCGTGCTCCCCGGCGGGTGCTCGATGAGTTGACCACCTGGTGTGGAAAGCATGGCGTTCGATCAGTGGCCGAACTGCAAGGAGTGGCTCATGAGTGGTGATGCTGGTTCTGGTTCTGGTTTCGGGGCTCGGGTGGCTGCCGCCGTGTCGAAGACCGGGCCACTCTGTGCCGGGATCGACCCATCATCCTCACTGGTCAAGGAGTGGGGGCTGCCCGACACCGCCGATGGCTTGCAGGAGTTCGGGATCCGCTGCGTTGATGCATTCGCCGGGACGGTTCCAGTGGTGAAGCCGCAGGTGGCGTTCTTCGAACGGATGGGTGCTGCCGGCATGGGGGCG
>DASXMT010000522.1:0-2672 GCA_036495505.1 Acidimicrobiales bacterium
CGGCGTTGGCTTACCTGGGCGAACCGGGACCCGCACCCCTGGTCGAACCTGAGCCCGCACCGCCGATGCCCGCCGTGGCGTCGGATCGCCGCCCAGCCGCCCAGGCGCCCCAGGACCAGTACCGGGTGGACGCCTTCAGTCGCCAGGTTGCCCGCAAGCGCCGGAGGGCCACGTTGATGGTCCTGGTCCTGACCTTCGCCTGCAGTGTGTTCCTGGGCATGATCCCGGCCGCCCGCCTGTTGTGGGTCGCCAGTGCCATCTCCGCGGTGGCCATCGTCGCCTACGTGGCCGTGCTCGTGCATCTGCGGAGCGTGGCAGAAGAGCGGGAGCTCAAGCTCCACTATCTCCGTCCCGAGCAGGAGTACCGGGCTGGTGGGTCAACCGGCGGATATCAGGATGACGATCACGATCGGGTTGCTCGATACGGCCATCCTGGCCGCCGCACCGTCGCCGCCCACTGACCGAGCTTCCCACCGACCCCCGTCGGTCGATACCATACGGCATGCCGACGAACCAGGTACATCTTCATGATCACATCGAGCAGGCGCTCGAGGCAGCGCTCGCCGGGAGGATGCTCCTCACCCATCCGTTCTACCGTCGATGGGAAGCAGGCGAGCTCTCCGTCGAAGAGCTGGGCCGCTATTCGTCCCAGTACCGCCATTTCGAGGCGACCCTTCCGAGGCTCTTGGAAGATCTGTCAGGACAGCTGACCGCCACCGGATCGGTGGAAGCGGCGGCGATCGTCGGGCAGAACCTTCACGACGAATTGGGAAACCCCTCTCCCCATCTTGAGCTCTTCGACCGGTTCGTGACAGCCGTCGGTGGTACTCAGGCCGAGCCCACGGCGGCGACGGGTACGCTGACGTCGACGTACGCCGATCTGGTCACCGAGGGTGCGGTGGCGGGACTGGCCGGTCTGGCGGCGTACGAGACCCAGGCCTCGGCGATCGCCGGAACGAAGGCAGAGGGCCTCCGCCTCCGCTACCAGATCGACGAGGCGGGCACCTCCTTCTGGGACGTGCACGCCGCCATGGAGGTTGAGCACGGCAACTGGATCATCGACGCGCTGGCATCGCTCGATGCCCAACCGGACCGCGTGGAGGCCGCCGCTCGTCGAGGCGCCGATGCATGGTGGGCCTTCCTTGATGACCGGGAACTCGAAGCGTCGGTCGGCCTCGCCTAGGCGCTGCCCCGACCGGGTCGGCAACCGGTCACGGTAGCGTCAGGAGTAACGGTGCATCGTCACGAGTATCGACGGGCGATGCGCAGTCCCCATGTCACCAACGGCGCCTGTAGGGGCAATCGTGCCCACGCCACGGCGGACCGAGCGTTCTTTGGTGCACCGGCGTCGAGGGCCATCTGGATGTTCCCGGGGAAAACGGCGACCAGGGTCGCCGCCGCGGACCACCCGCCGGCCCGCCGGGCTCTCGGGGCCGGCGCCAGGAGGAGCGCACCTGATGTCGCCTCGGCCACCCCGCTGGCGTACACCCAGAACCGGGGGTTTCCCAGCCGGGCCGGAATCAGCTTGACGTACAGACGCGGCGCGACGGCATGGACGAGGCTGGAGAACAAGAGCATCCCTGCCAGCCAGAGTCGGGACCTTCGGGCCTTTGGATCCTCAACGCCTGATGCTTGATAGTCGATCGATCCTTGGCCGGCCATGGGCACAGCCTACGGGTGGCATGGTGCGCTACCGCTGCCGGGATGGACTTCGGTTGACCCGTCACCGGCCGCGTCATGCGTCGCGTCTGGCCGTTCGCCACGCTCCGACGACCAGGGGGACGCAGACCCACAACCCGATCAGCACGGCGATCGACGGTACCGTCATGGTCAACCCGCCCTGAGGACCAACCTGGCCCAGGCCGGTCGGCTGGAGCTGCCGGAGGACGATGCCCGGGAGCAGCTGCCGAATGTCGTTGAATCCCGACGTTCGCATGAAGATCGGGGTCAGCACCAACTGGACGGCCAGCAGGATGCCCACCGTGGTCGACCGTGTCCCGATGACCGATGCGACGCCCAGGGCTATGGCGAACAGGACGACGGTCCCGAGCTCGACCCAGAGCCCGGACCAAAACATCAGTCCGATGGAGGGAGCCGGGTTGTTTCCGGCGAGGGCGACCGAGGCCACCGAGATGAGGGCGAAGGCCACCGCAATGATGGGAACCAGGACGGCCAGGCCGGCCGGGATGCGCGCCGTGAAGAGCGCCCAACGGGACCGGCCGGTGACCACCAGACTGCGGAAGACGCCGGCCGTCAAGTCGGACGACCCGGCCGAGGCCCCGATCATGATGGCCACGATCGCACCAAGCTCGGACAGGGCGAAGGACATGTTGGCAAAGGCATCCATGCCGCCGGCTGGTCCGTATTGTGCTGGCTCAGCCAGGTGCAGGATGGCCCGGATCACAAAGACGGCGATCACCACAACCGGCGCCAGCAGCAACGCCGCCGCCATCAACCCACGCCGACGGCGAAGCTTCAACACCTCGCTCCTGATCAGTCGGGAGCCGGGGAACCAGCCACCATCAGGCCGACCGTTGGAGGAGGCAGTGGTGGCAGCGGTGTGGCGGTCCGTGGTCAGCGTGGTGCTCATCGGGGTTCTCCTGACGTCAAGGGGTGGGTCATCGGTTTGCATCGATCGTCGAGGTGATCTCCAGGAATCGATCCTCGAGGGT
>DASXMT010000523.1:0-10640 GCA_036495505.1 Acidimicrobiales bacterium
GACTGATAGGCGGGCTCGGCCTCGAGGAGGGATTGGCCGCCCCCGCCCCCGTACCAGCCGATCTCGCTGAGAGGAGGAGCGGGGCCGCCGAGGATGGTGGTACCGCCGACCCCGACGACATAGGGGCTCGACGCCGGGTAGTTGGTTCCCGGAAGGCCGGCCGGGACGCCGTTCACCCCGACCAGGAGTGGGCAAAAGGCCCCGGTGTCACCGGCTGCCGTGAACTGGGTCTGGCCCTGGGCCACGCCCTGCTCGAGGACCTGGTCGTTGGACGTGAGGAAGCCACTGGCCCCGGCTAACGCCTCGCACTCGCCGGCCGAGAAGCTGGCCTGCTTGGCCTGGTCGTCGGTCACCCACTTGTTCATCTCGGCCAGGATGTCGGTGTCCGAGAGCGATGGGGCGTCATAAACCAGGAGGCTCGAGACATCCTGGGCCAGACCGGTCGAGTACTGGGTGTCGAGGTCCCACTCGTCGTTGCCCGAGGTGTCGGTGGATGCCGCCCCGGTCGGGATGGTGGTCCAGGGAACGGTGGGAAGTCCATAGATGTGCTCGAAGGTGGCCAGGTCGGCCTGGGGGCTGGTCAGATCACCCTCGGCCAGCACGGCAATGGTCTGCCCGGCACCGGTCTGGTTCGCCGGCGCGTTGTAGAACGACCAGAAGCCCTGAGGCCCGTAGCTCGACGGGAACGACACGGTCCCGGTGGGAGCGGCGACTGGGTCCAGCTGGGCTTTTCCCAGCGTGGACAACCCCACGATGGACGACACGTCACCAGCCAGGACAGCCGGCACCGTGGCCGCCCGGGTATTGGAGAGGAACGTCTGACCGTTGGTCTCCCGGTAGCTGTCGAAGGTCACGCCGAACGCCTGTCCCAGCTGGGACGCGCTCCCGGTGACGGTGACGAGCGTGCGATTGGACGAGACCGATGTCACCGCGAGTCCGGCCGAGGATGCCCAGCCCGTCACGGCATTGACGGTGTCGCTCGTCGGGGAGAACTGCGAGGCGAAGCTGGCCGGCGTCAGGAACTGGTGATACGTCGGGCTCGACGGATTGGTGAGCCCGGCGATCAGGCTGGTCAGCCCGGCTTGGTTCCTGAGGGGCAGCGACAGCGTCACCGCCAGCGGCTGCTGGGCTGCTGCTCCCAGATCGGTGGCCCCGTGGACCAGCGTCGGCACCGTCCCGGGGATCAGGGAGGCAGGCGCAGCACCGGCCGGGCTGGCGGAGGCACCCACCGCCCACACCACACCGAGCAGGGACACCGCCGCTCCCATTGAACACGCACGTCGAACCAGACCCATCGGGTGGTCCCTCCCCTTCAGTCAGTCGTTGTCGTCACCTGGGGAACGCCTGATTGGGACCGACCTTCCGTTCTTTTTCAACGCGATGCCAACGCGTTCGGTGCCGGCTTGAACCGGTCCGCATTGGAGGCCCAGCCCCCCGTCCGGGGTTGTGCCTGCTCAGGTGTCGGTGGGCATCCCATCGGCCATGTCCCGGAGCTGGTTCTTGGCCACCTTGTCCAGCGTGGCCCGGGGGAAGTCGTCGACCACGTAGACGGCACGGGGGACCTTGAAATCGGCCAGTTTGGCCGTGCACAGCTCGATGATCTGCTTGCTCAGCTCACCCTCATCGACCTCGGGGCTACCCGTGATGACGAAGGCCACCGGCACCACGTCGAGCATGTCGTGAGAACGGCCGACCACCGCGATATCGACGATGCCAGGCACCTGGCGGCAGAGATCCTCGATCTCCCGGGCGGACACGTTCTCGCCGCCCACCTTCAGGACGTCCTTGTCGCGTTCGCAGTAGAAGAAGTTGCCTTCCTCACCGATCCGGACCATGTCGCCCGTCTTGAACCAGCCGTCCTCGGTGAAGCTCGCCGCCATGGCCTCGGGATTGTCGTAGTACTCCAGAAAGAGCTGGATGCCGCGGGTCCCGCGCACCCAGAGCTCACCGATCTCGCCATGGGCGCAGAGCGCGTCCGACTCGGGGTCCACGATGACGAACTCATATCCGGGCGTCGCCCTGCCCATGGACCGAACCGGGTAGTGCTGCCAGGGGTCGGCTCCGATGGCGTGGATGACGGTCTCGGTCATGCCGTAGGCGGGAGCGACCCGACACCCGAGCATGGTCTCGAGCTCGGGCACGATCAGGCCGAAGACTCCAACCTTGAGTTGATGGTCGGGAACGGGCTGGCCGGCAATGGCCTTAAAGACGAATGGGATAAGCGACAGGTGGGTCACCCCATGGGACGTGACGATGTCCCAGAACCGGCTGGACGAGAACTTGGGCTGGAGGACGACCGTTCCGCCGACGCCCAGGGTGGTCCAGAAGCTCCAACTCTGGGCGTTCACGTGGAAGAAGGGCAGGAACACCAGGTAGGTGTCGTCGCCTCCCATGTCGATGGTCTTCGGTCCGACCCGGCCGGCCCACAGGGCATTGGCATGGGTGTGGACCACGGCCTTGGGTCGAGAGGTGGTGCCCGAGGTGAACATGATCCCCGCGGGCAGCATCGGCTCGGCCGGGCGTTGGGGAAGGGAATCGGAGTCAGCGAACAGCGAGGCGAAGTTCCCCTGCCCGTGGGCAAGCTGCTCGGCCGGGGCCGGATCGCCGCTGTTGTCCTCGGTGACCACGATCCACTCGAGACCGGGGGCGCTCTCGGCCACCACTGCGGCGAACTGCGGCTGCGTGATCGCCCCCACGCAGCTGGTGTGGTCGGCGAAGTAGTTGATCTCGGCGCTGACGCTCCGGGTGTTGGTGGTGACGCCCACGGCTCCGAGCTGGGCACAGGCGTACCAGGCCAGTACCATCTCCGGGCAGTTCTCCGAGTGGATGAGGATCCGATCCCCCCGTTCCACCCCCCGTGCGTGCAGGCCGGCCGCCACGGCACGCACGTCGTCGTGGAACTGCCGGTAGGTCCACTGCCGTCCCGTCCCCGTTCGAGGCTCCCAGATGAGGAAGGGATGGTCTGGCTTTGCCTGCGCCCAATGGGCGAGCAACACGGGGAGGTCCTGGCCCGCGAACTGGAAATCGCTTATCTGCTGGGCGTCCACTGCAGCTCCTTCACCGGGACCTACCGTCCCCTTAGTTGTTCACCGGGACCTTCCGTCCTACCGGCGTGCCTGTTCGGTCGAGCCCCCTGCTCCCCACCGGCAGTGCCCCAGTCTGCCAGGTGCGATCACACCCCACCGGAGTACCATCCGGGCATGCCGGCGGACGAGGATGACGGACGGGAGCGTTGTACGTGGGCCACGGGGCCGTGGCTCGTTCCCTACCACGATGAGGAGTGGGGGGTGCCGGTCCATGACGACCGCACCCACTTCGAGTTCCTCGTGCTCGAAGGGGCGCAAGCCGGCCTCAGCTGGTTGACCATCCTGAAACGGCGCCATGACTACCGCCGTGTCTTCGCCGATTTCGACCCGGCGAAGGTGGCCCGGATCACCCCGGCACGCCTCGAGTCCATCCTCGCCGACGCGTCGATCATCCGAAACCGGCGCAAGGTCGAGTCGGTGGTGGGAAACGCCAAGGCATTTCTCACCGTCCAGGAGGAGTACGGGAGCTTCGACGACTACCTCTGGGATTTCGTCGACGGCCAGCCGATTGTCAACGGCTGGCGGTCGACCGACAAGATTCCGGCTACGACACCTCTGTCCGACGCCGTCAGCGCCGATCTGCGCTCGCGTGGGTTCCGCTTCATCGGTCCCACCGTCTGTTACGCCCACCTCCAGGCGACCGGGTTGGTCAACGACCACCTGACCGGTTGTTTCCGCTACGGGGAATTGGTCGCTCCCGATGCTGGGACGAAGAAGAGGAAAAAGAAGTAGAAACAGAACCAGACCCTCAAGCGCTCCACTGCCAACGGGTGAGGAACGAGCTGGATAGGGTGCCCTTCATGCCCAGTGCCCATCCTGTCGAACCCATTGGAGCCGGCTTCGATCCGCTGGCCCTGTCGACGGAGGCGGCGGCGGCGCTGGCCACGGCCACCGGGGTGGCCCGCCACCAGGTGGCCGTGGTGCTCGGGACCGGGCTGGACGGCGCCGTAGCATCACTGGGTGATCCGGTGGCCTCCTGCAGCTACGCCCACCTTCCCGGTTTGGCCATGCCCACGGTGCGAGGTCATCACGGAACGGTGGCCTCGGTTCCGGTAGGCGGTCATCAGGTACTGGTGTTCAGGGGGCGCCTCCACCTCTACGAGGGTCGGGGTGTCCACGAGACCGTGCAATCGGTACGCATCGCTGTGGCTGCCGGCTGTCACACCGTGATCCTCACCAACTCCTCGGGAAGCCTCGACCCGGCGATCGGATCCGGGTCGATCGTGGTTGTCTCCGACCACATCAACACCACCGGCCAGTCGCCACTGATGGGGCTTCCCGTCGAGCAGGGCCAGCCCAGCCCGTTCGTGGACCAGACAGCAGTATGGTCACCCCGGCTTCGGACTCTGGTCCGCAGCCTTGAACCGGACATGAGCGAGGGCGTCTACGCCCAAGTGCTGGGACCGCAATTCGAGACCCCGGCCGAAATTCGGATGTTGCGCTCCATGGGTGCCGACCTCGTCGGCATGTCCACAGCGTTGGAGGCGCTGGCTGCTGTGCACGTGGGCGCCGAGGTGCTCGGCCTGTCGCTGGTCAGCAACCTGGCCGCCGGCCTCTCACCTCGGGTCACGGTCGAGGACATCCGGCGGGCCGGGACGATGGGGGCTCCCGACGTCGGTCGTCAACTCCGTGCCCTTCTTGAACACCCTGATTTTGAGCTGCGCCGGCCGTAAGACCGCTGACGTGGGCCAAGACAATCCGTGGGCCGAGCCAGTCCCGAGCCGACACCAGAGCCAGGGGCGCACCGGGACGTGGCCGGAGCCGGCCGGCCACCACACCCGTTCACCCTGTACTTCTCCAGCAATGAACAGGGCGTCTCTCCCACTGACGTCTGGATCGCACCCGCCGACGGGTTGAGCTTGCGTCAGCGCGAGCCCGTGTCGGTCGCCCAGGCGATCTGGATCGCTGGGATCGATTCGCTACTCGGAGACGATAAACGTGGCCCTGCGGTCGTTGGTGCCGTTGCGCTGACCGCGTCGCCCGATCAGGCGTCCCGTCGCACCATCAACCAGGCACCGATCCCCAGCGCCACCACGACATAGGCGCACAGCACCCCGAACGCCGCCCCCGGCGACAAGGCATGGGCCTGGCGGTGAACACTGGCCATGGCCGATCCGACGTCACTCGGGAAATACTGGCTCACCGAGTTCTTGATCGAGCTCGGGAAAGCCTGCAAGACAAGCGGCACGATGAACAGCAGGCCGACCAGGGCCGAGATGGCGCCGGCGGTGTGGCGGATGATCGTGCCGATGCCCATGGCCACCAGACCTATCCCGGCCACGTATACGCCGGCCAGCACCACCGCCTGCAACACACCGGGTTGGCCCAGGGAGGCGTGTGGGGCGTGACCGGACAGGAGAGACTGACCGGTGAGGAACGCTACGAAGGCGACCAACTCTCCGACCAGGAGGGCCACACCGCCAAAGATCGCTGCCTTGCTGGCCAACACCAACGGCCGATTGGGCACCGCGGCCAGGGTGGCCCGGATGGTGCCGGTCGAGTATTCGGCGCTGATGACCAGCACACCGAGGACGCCGATGGCGATCTGGCCCAAGGCCAGGCCCGTCAGGCTCAGGTTGGTCGGGTCGTATCCGACCTTGTCGGCCAGGGACATGGTGGACCAGTGGGAGGCGGTCTCGGCAGAGGCGATGATGCCCACCCCGATGCCGGCCGCCACCAGTGCGACCAACGTCCACACCGTGGAGCGCACGGTCCGGAGCTTCGTCCACTCCGAGCGCAACGACCCCGAGGCGCGGTAGTGCCCCTCGGGACCGTTCAGAGCAATAGCGGTGGTACTCATCGGCTTCTCACTTTCTCGGTTGAACCAAACTGATCGACCGATTCCTTCGGCGGCGGCTGAGGGTCGCCCCGGTATTCCACGCTGTCGTGGGTCAACTCCATGAAGGCTTCCTCCAGTGAGGCCGACTGGGGGGAGAGCTCGTGCAGCACCAACTGGTTGGCGCCAGCCAGGTCGCCGATGACGCTGGCCTCCAAGCCCACCACTGATAGTGCGCCATCGTCGTCGGTGGTCACGGTGGCCCCCGCTCCATGCAGGACGGGGATCAGGCCGGCCAGCTGCGGACCGCGAACCCGCACGAAGTGCTGCGAGCTCTGCGCGATGAATGCGGCCACCGGCATCTCGGCGATCATGGCCCCCCGGCCGATGACCACCAGGTGATCGGCGGTGAGCGCCATCTCGCTCATGAGATGGCTGGACACGAACACGGTGCGCCCATCTGCGGCCAGGCTTTTCAAGAGGTTCCGGACCCATCGGATTCCTTCGGGGTCCAACCCGTTGATGGGCTCGTCGAACAGGAGCACACCGGGATCACCGATGAGCGCACTGGCCATGCCCAGCCGCTGCCCCATGCCCAGGGAGAATTTTCCCGCCCGTCGGTGGGCGACGCTGCCCAGGCCCACCAGCTCGATCACCTCATCCACCCGCGCTGTCGGGATGGCGTTGGTCTGGGCCAGCGCGGTCAGATGGTGCGCGGCGCTCCGTCCGGGGTGGAACGCTTTGGCCTCGAGCAGGGCGCCCACTTCACGGAGCGGCCACGACAGATCGCCGTAGGGCCGCCCGTTGATCCGCACGCTCCCGGCGTCGGGCGCGTCCAGCCCCATGATCATGCGCATGGTCGTCGACTTCCCGGAACCGTTGGGCCCCAGGAAACCGGTCACCTGTCCCGGGCGGACCTCGAAGGTAAGGTCGTCCACCGCGGTCGTCTTTCCGTATCGTTTGATGAGACCACGGGCTTCGATCATCGAATCTCCTCGCAGCGTTGTCGGGTCTGACGTCTCTCCGATCACGCTAAGGAATCGGCCCGGAATGCGGAATGGGGGCACCACCCATCCCGACGGGGGGTTAACCCCCGTCCCTATTTCCCTCCTCGGCCTGAGCGCGAGCTTCGCTCCGGGCCTTGCGCTCCAGCGCTCGCAACGCGGAACTGATCACCGGCTCCGCTTGCACCGGCCGCTCCAGGTCAGCCTGCTCGTCGGCCAGGGCGGTGCGATCGCGTTCGAACCTGGCGCTGGCGACGGCGAGCGGATCGCGCTCCCCGGTGCGCTCGCCGCCCTCCATCACCACGACCATGAGCGCCTCGGAGTCGGGTGTGGGCGGTTGCTCGTCTCGCAGGCACAGTGTGTCGGACAGGCCTGGACGGCGGTACACCTGTTTCGCCCCAGGCAGCGTCTCTTTGTCCTCGGACAACTTGACGACGCCACGACCGTCGTAGACCACCAGCTTGTAGGCACTGTCCACATAGGGAGCGTCCGCCGCGGTGGCCATCCGTGTCCCCACCCCGGCGGAGTCAATGGGAGTGCCACTGGCCGCCAACTCCTTCAGGGCGATCTCGTCCAGGGCACCGGACACCAAGATGCGGACCTCGGGCAGTCCGGCACCATCCAACAGGCTCCGCGCCCGGCGCGCCATGGCGGCCAGATCGCCGCTGTCGATGCGGATGGCCGCCCGATGCTGCAGGCCCAGGGAACGGATGGCCTCGATGGCGTGCTTCACTCCTGACACCGTGTCGTAGGTGTCGACCAGGAATGTCGACTGCCCAGGCCGGTCCCGAGCAAACGAGCGGAACGCCTCGAGCTCCGACGGAAACGCTTCGATATACGAGTGGGCCATGGTTCCTACGGGCTCCAACCCGAACCGGCGAGCGGCCTCGACGTTGCTCGTGCCCGAGAACCCCACCATCACCGCCAACCGGGCCACGGCCATGCCCGCGTCGATCCCCTGAGCCCGCCGGAACCCGAATTCGACCAGATCGATCTGTCCGCCGGCGGCCATCACGCACCGCGCCGCCTTGGTGGCCAGGGTGGTCTGCATGGTGACCTGGTTGAGGAGGAACGACTCCACCAGCTGGGCTTCGGCGATCGGCGCCGTCACCTCGAGCAGCGGTTCGTTGGCGAACACCATCCGACCCTCGGGCACGGCTCGAACCTCGCCGGTGAAGCGCACCGCGGCGAAGGCATCGAGGGCGGCGGCATCGAAACCGATGGTGGCCAGGTAGGCGAGCTCCTCTGTGGTGAAGCGCATGTGCTCGAGGTGGTCGAGGCAGTCATCGAGCCCGGCGGCCACCAGGAAGCCGCGGCCGGGAGGCAGTTCACGGACGAACAGGCTGAAGGTGGCGTCTGCCATCATGCCCTGGCGCCAGTAGCTGGCCGCCATGTTGAGCCCGTAGAGGTCGGTCAGCAGCGGACTGGCCATGCGACGAAGCCTCAGCGTCTCTCGAACAACACCACCGGGATGTCTCGATCGGTCTTCGTGCGATAGCTGTCGAAGTCCGGCCAGATGGCCACCATGGCCGGCCACAGCCGTTCGTTTTCGTCGGCGCTGGCCGTCCGGGCCACGGCAGCGAAGGCGTCCGCGCCGACCTGCACCGTGACGTTGGGATCTGCGTCCAGGTTGGAGTACCAGGACGGGTTGGCCGGCGAACCACCGTATGAGGCCACCACCACGAAGCGGTCGCCGTCGGTCCCGTAGATCAAGGCGTTCCGTCGGAGGCGTCCGCTGCGCCTCCCCCGGGTGGTCAGAACCAAGGTGGGCACCCCGTTCCACAGATGGCCGTCGGCCCCGTTGCTGGACACGTAGCGCCGGGTGTGCTCGGCCACCCAGTCCTGGGCGTTGTCGAGGGGTTCCTCATGCACCTGATCGGTTCGGTCGCTCACGGAGCCCAAGCGTACTGACCGGAGTGATCCGAGGCATGCTTGACGACATGACCGACGCTCCCGCCCTCCCCGCCGATCATCCCGTTTTCTGGACGACGGGCGCCGCGCCCGAGGCGTACCTGATCGACATGGATGGCGTCCTCCTCCACGAGTCCACGCTGATACCCGGTGCTGACGCGTTCATCCACAAGCTCCGCGAAGCAAACCGCAAGTTTCTGGTCCTCACCAACAACTCGATCTACACCCCTCGCGATCTGCGAGCCCGGCTCATCCGAGCCGGTATCGACGTGCCCACCAGATCCCTGTGGACGTCGGCGCTGGCCACCGCCCAGTTCTTGGACTCGCAACGGCCAGGGGGTACCGCGCACGCCATCGGCGAGGCCGGCCTGACCACGGCGCTGCACGATGTCGGCTACGTGCTCACCGAGGTGGAACCCGACTATGTGGTCCTGGGTGAGACCCGTACCTACAGCTTCGAAGCCATTACCCGCGCAATTCGCCTGATCCGTGACGGTGCCCGCTTCATCGCCACCAATCCCGACCCCACCGGCTACTCCCCGGAGGGGTTGCTCCCGGCCACCGGGTCAGTGGCCGCGCTGATCACCAGGGCAACGGGGGTGGACCCGTACTTCGTGGGCAAGCCCAATCCGTTGATGATGCGCTCGGCGCTGAACCGATTGGGGGCCCACTCCGAGTCGACGGTGATGATCGGCGATCGCATGGATACCGATGTCGTGGCCGGCATCGAGGCGGGTTTGCGGACCGTCTTGGTCCTGTCCGGCGTGACGTCGCCCACCGACATCGACCGCTTCTCCTACCGGCCGACCCACGTGGCGACCTCGGTCGCCGACATCGCTGTCTGATCGACGCTGTCTGATCGACGCTGTCTGATCGACGCTCGCCGGTCGGAGTGGACCGTCAGCTGCAGCCGTCGACCCAGGGCGCCTTGCCGTCGAGGGAGTAGAGGGTCACGGCCATGGTGTCCTGGTCAGCCTTGGACGCCAGGTTGGGCGGCACGCCAACCAGATCGGGACGACCGGCCGCCTCGGCTGCCTCGTTCCAGGTCGCTTGGCTGAACTGAAAAGCCCCCATGTACTCGCCGTTGGGGGAAACGGCACCGTAGTTGCCGCCCGACTCGTGCTGGACGACGCACTGGAGGAAGGGGTTCAGGGCCGGGTCCGTCGAGTTGCCCGACGGGGCGGGGGCTGAAGCCGGAGCTGGTGCCGGAGTTGTTGGCGCCGGAGCTTGGGCTTGGGTCGGCGCCGGGGCTTGGGTTTGGGCCGGGGCTTGGGTTTGGACCGGGGCTTGGGCCGGGGCTTGGGTAGTCGAGGGTGCGTGGCTCACCGCGGCGGCCGCTTGAGCCTTGGCCGTCGCCTCGTTCTGGGCCGCCTGGACGGCAGCGGCGGCCGCAGCAGCCTGGGCCGCCTGCTGTTGGGCCACGGCCGTGGCCAGTTGCCCGGTCACCTGAGCCTGTTGGCCTTCCATCTGTGCCTGGGTGCTCTGGGCCTGCTGCAGGGACTGGGCCTGGTTAGCTTTGGTCGCCTGGTCCTGCGCCTGCTGCTGCGCCAATGCGGCCTGCTGGGTTTGCAGTGCCTGCTGATGGGTGTGGAGCAAGTCGACCGAGGTGGTGATGGTGCCCACCGCGATGTTGCGGTAGACGCCGCGAACCAACGATGTCTGCTGATTGGTGTCGAAGGCATCGACGATCTGGCTGGAGGCATCGGATCCCGCGTTCATGTACGCGGTGAGCGCCTGCGACCGCACCCGCGCTTGGTCCCGAAGGATCTGCTGTTGATCCTGGGCGATCTGAGCCTGAGTACGGGCGATCACCTGCTCGTCTTGGACGACCTTGACCGAGTCGACGCTGTATTGCTGCTGGAA
>DASXMT010000524.1:0-12678 GCA_036495505.1 Acidimicrobiales bacterium
GACGTGGTCGTGAACCTTCCCCGCGGCGGGCTGGAGTGGGCCATGTCCAACCTGATCGGGCTGGCCGGGGACCTGGGCGATCTCTATCCGGCCTGCAACGACGACCTGACCCCGGAGATTCAGCTGGGGATGAACCTGGCCACCTACAACCTCAACGTGTCGACCGCAGGGGCCACCGAGCTGTTCCGCATCACCGTGAACGAGACCATGGCCGCCGTTTTCGACCAGGCTGATTTCATCTTCACCGCCTCCAATCCGGACGTGGCCTTCGCGGCCGAGGGGCCGATGCCCACCACCGTGGGCGACGTCGACCTGATCGCCGAGGTGGGCTTCGAGAGCGCCATCAGCAACAACGGGGCGCTGACCATCCCGGCCAACCTGACCGGCAACCCGGCGGTGGCCATCCCGGCGGGGACGGTGGACGGGCTCCCGGTCAGCCTGCAGGTGATCGGCCGCCACCACCAGGAGCAGTTGCTGCTCGACCTGGCCCGCATCGCCGAACGTGAGCGGCCGTGGCCGCTCCTCGCACCAGGAGCACCACACTGACCATGCGCATCGACCTGTGGGTACCGACCGCCAACCCGTTCTCCACCCCCGAGGTCCTGGCCGCCGTCGGCGCCGAGGCCGAAGCGCGCGGGGCGGGGTGCATCTGGGTGGGCGAGCACGTCGTCCTGTTCGACGAGTACGAGTCCTCCTACCCCTACGCCGAGGACGGCAAAGTCACCTCCCCGCCCGGGTCCGGATTGCTCGAGCCGCTCAACACGCTGTCGTTCCTCGCCGCCCACACCACCACCGTCCGATTGGGCACGGCCATGGTGCTGTTGCCCCAGCGCAACCCGGTGTACACGGCAAAAGAGGTGGCCACGCTGGACTGGCTGTCGAACGGCCGGGTCGACTTGGGGATCGGCGTGGGCTGGCTGGAGGAGGAGTTCAACGCGGTCAACGTCCCCTGGCCCCGCCGCGGCGCCCGGACCGACGAGTACCTCCAGGTACTCAGTACGTTGTGGCGTGACGATCCGTCGTCGTTCGAGGGCGAGTTCTACTCGCTCAACTCGTGCTCCATGTTCCCCAAGCCGGTACAACAGCCCCAGCCACCCATCCACATCGGTGGGGAGAGCGATGCCGCCCTGCGGCGCACGGCCCGGTTCGCCCAGGGCTGGCACACCTTCAACCGCACGCCCGAGGAGCTGGGTGCGCCGCTGGCCCGGCTGGACGAGCTGTTGTCGGAGCAGGGTCGGAAGCGCTCGGACGTCCGGATCACAGTGTGCCCGTACTTTCAGCCGCTCGATGCCGACATCGCCGAACAGTATGCCGAGGCCGGGGCGGATGCCGTCTCGGCGCTCATCGTCCCCTTGAGCGTCGACGACGTGCGCAGCCAGCTCGACGGTCTACAGCCGGTGTTCGATCGGGCCGCTTCTCTGTCAGCCTGACCTGTCAGCCTGACTCAGCCCTGCATCGCTACCGGGAGCGCATCCATGCCCCGGAGCACCACGTTGGTCTTGTAGGCCACCTTCTCGGTGTCGAGGGCCAGGTCGGGAGCTCGCTGGGTGAGGGAGGTCAGCGCCACCTGGGTCTCCATCCGGGCCAGCGGGGCGCCCAGGCAGTGGTGGATGCCGAAGCCGAAACCCAGATGGTTGTTGGGGGTCCGGCCGACGTCGAAGGTCTCGGGGTCGTCGAACTCGTCGGGATCGTGATTGCCCGAGGCCACCAGCAACATGGCGAAGTCGCCCTTTTGCAGCGTGACCCCGCCGACCTCCATGTCCTCGAGCATGGAACGCCCGGTGAGCTGGACGGGTGAGACGTAGCGCAGCATTTCCTCCACCCCGGACCGGACCACGTCGGGATCGGTGCGGAAGCGCTGCAGCTGGTCGGGGTGCTCGAGGAGAGCCAGCGTGCCCCCCGAGATCAGGTTGACCGTGGTTTCGTGCCCCGCCACCAGCAACAGGATGCAGGTGGACAACAGCTCGGCCTCACTCAGCACGCTGCCCTCGTCCTCCACTTGGACCAGGCGGCTCAACAGGTCGTCACCGGGAGACCGGCGCCGCTCGGCCAGCAGCTCGAAGAAGTAGCCGGCGAACTGGCCCACCGCCTCGATGCGCTGGTCGATGATCTCCTTGGTCAACAAGAAGTCGGGGTCGAGCCCGCGCGCGAGCGCCGCCGACCATCCCCGGAAGCGCTCCTGGTCCGCGATGGGGACCCCCAGCAGGTCGCAGATGATCCGCACCGGGAGCGGATGGGCGAAGGACTCGAGCAGATCGACCCGTCCCTCTTCGAGAGCGACGTCGAGCAGCTCGTCGACCACCTCCTGGGTCCGGGTCCGCAGCGACTCCACCACCCGCGGCGTGAACGCCTTGGCCACCAGGCCGCGGAGCCGGGTGTGGTCGGGCGGGTCGCGGAACAAGAAGGGGCGCATGGCCACCATGGCCGAGGCCACCGGGTCGTCGGCCAGCTGGGGGCGGAATCCCCCGGGCATGCGGTCGAGGTCGATGTTGGACCCGTCCGAGCTGACCCGGCGGTCCCGCAGGATGCTCAGGCAGTCGGCGTGGCGGGCGAAGACCCAGAAGCCCATCTCGTTGCGATGGACAGGCGCCCGCTCCCGGAGCTCGGCGTAGAGCGGGTAGGGATCACTCGACCAGCGGGGGTCGAACGGGTCGAAGACCGGTCGCTCATTGGGGACGGCGGTTGTGGCCTGCATCGAGGTCCAACGTACCGCCCGGTCAGCGTGGGGCGCGCCGCGCGAACGCGTAGGGCCTCGGTCAGCACCCGGTATCGCCTACAGCACTGCTTCGAGGGGTACGTAGCGGAGACCGTGCGCTTCTGCCACCGGACGGTAGACCACGACACCGTCAACCACGTTGAGCCCCAGGGCGAGCGCGGGATCGGCCGCGCACGCCGCCCGCCAACCGAACTCGGCGATCTCGCCGACGTAGGGAAGGGTGGCGTTGGCCAGTGCGTGGGTGGAGGTATGGGGAACGGCCCCGGGCATGTTGGCGACGCAGTAGAAGAGCGAACCGTCGACCTCGAACGTGGCATCCGAATGCGTGGTCGGCCTGGTGGACTGGAAGCACCCCCCCTGATCCACCGAGAGGTCCACCAGCACCGAACCGGGTCGCATGCGCGCCACCAGCTCGTCGGAGACCAGTATCGGCGCCTTGGCCCCGACCACCAGCACGGCGCCGATGACGATGTCGGCGTCGACACACGTCTCTTCGATGGCGTGGGTACTCGAGGCCACCGTCTCCAGTGCTCCTCGGAAATGGTGATCGACCTGTCGGAGCCGGTCCAGATTACGGTCGAGGATGTAGACGTCGGAGTGCATGCCGACGGCCAATGTCGCCGCAGCCATGCCGGCGACGCCGGCCCCCAAGATGACCACCCTGGCGCAGCGAACCCCGGGAACGCCACAGACCAGCACACCACGACCCCCCGCCGGGCTCATGAGATGGTGGGCGCCCATCAACGGAGCCATCCGACCGGCCACCTCGCTCATGGGGGTCAGCAAGGGGAGCGATCCGTCGGACAGCTGGACGGTCTCATAGGCGATGGCCGTCGTTCCCGCGGCCAACAGGGCGTCCGTGCACAGGCGGGACGCCGCCAGGTGCAGGTACGTGAACAGGATCAGGTCGCGGCGGAGGCGGTGGAACTCCTCGGCGACAGGTTCTTTGACCTTGCAGACCATGTCCGATTCGGCCCAGACGTCGTCGGCATTGTCCAGGACGGTGGCCCCCACGGCGGCGAACTCGTTGTCAGGAATCGACGAACCGACCCCGGCGCCGCGCTCGACGAAGACCGCGTGCCCCATCGAGATCAGTTCTCGTGCTCCGGCCGGCGTGATCGCCACCCGGTACTCATCGTCCTTCATTTCGCTGGGAACGCCGACTCTCATCGATACCAAGTCCTTCCCGAATGCTCAGTACATGGCCGGTTCACCCGGTTCACCCAGCGTAGGAAGCCCGTCCGGGCCGCGGTGCGCCGTCACCGGTGACGCGTGATGGCTCCCCGTTCGGCCAGCTCCGGGTCCTCGAACCAGGAACGGAGGGCGATCCGCGCTGGCGGGAGGCCGCCGTAGACGAGCACGCCCCGGCCGGGAGCGATCCGGCGCAGGGCATCGGGCGGCGCAAGGCGTCGAGTGGTGGGCGAGCGGGTGGTGGTCGGCCCACCCTGGCCACCGGAGGTGGTGGCAGGCAGGTGGAGCTCCTCGTCGCCGATCAGGTGGCTGGCGTGATCGAGGGTCGAGGGATCCGAGATGCCGGACAAGAACACCTTGGCCCGGTGGTTGTTCACCACCGTCGCCGCCCTCGGCCCGTAGCGGGCTGTGACTTGAGCCAGGTCCTGCCAGATGGTCACCAGCTGCATGCCGTGGCTAGCCGCCGTCGACGCCAGCGTGTCGAGATCCTCCAAGGGAGCGATGTTGGCGGCCTCGTCCAACACGACGAGGAGCGGCGGATCGAGAGGGCGCCCGGTGCGGGTGACCATCTCGTATGCGTGCTCCACGATCTGGCGAACGACGGCGGTGAACAGCGGGCGCAGCCGGCGCTGGTCGTGGGCCGGCGCGCAGAGGTACAGCGTGCCGCCGTCGGCGATGAGGCGGCGCGGGTCGACGTGCGGCGGTTGCTACCCGGTCGGATCCATCGGTGGGTCAGCGAAAGGCTCGAGCACCGTTTCCGCCGTGGTGTACACCGAGCTCCGCTGCCGGTCCTCCTTGGCAAAACTGGCCTGGGCCGCCTGGGTGGCCTCGCTCACCCCGACGGCGTCGAGAAGCCCGAGGACCTCCGACTCCTCTTGGGTGTCCACCCATCGCACCACGTCGGACATGTCGGCGCCGCCCGTGGCTGCGGCGAACAGCAGCGGGGCCAGCAGCTTGGCCGCGGTGGCGTACCAGAAGTCGCCATCGGTCATCGGGCCGTTGCCACCCTTGGCTCCGTCGGTCAGCGACACCGCCACCTTGCGAGCGCCCGACCATGTCCGCGCCGCGTCCAGTGGCGACCACTGGGCCGAGGGGAGCCCCGTCGAGCCGCTCGGGTCGAAGCAGACCACCTCCCCGCACCGCTGACGCCAACCCATGGTGTCGCGCACCAGGTCGGTCTTCACGCTGGTGGCCACGACCGGCCCCTGCCAGCCGAGGATGGCCGGGATGGCAAAGCCGGTCGTCTTCCGGCTCTGGGTCGGCCCGAACACCACGACCGACTGCGAGGGCTCGGCCGCCAGCGTGAGCCGACCCGACCGGCCCAGCACCAGGCGACCGGGGGCCGGCGGTCGGTTCGTGAGCGGCCGAAGATCGGAGGCCCGGGCCCAGCGTGCGGGCGAACGGGTGTCCCTCCGTCGCCAGTGGCTCAGCCTGGCCCTCGTTGACCGGTCCGGGGCGATCGACCGTTCCGCTACGGTCGACCGTTCACGTGCCGCGCCGCCACCGATCGGTCGGAACGGCTTCCGGTGCCCGCCACGGAACGGAGTGTCATGGCCCACCAGGGAGGCGGCAACCAGCGCGGTCACGCCTACGACGGTGGTCACCGAGGTGTGGGGGATCACCCTGCTCTCGACTCCGAGATCAGCGGGTCCGAGGTCAGCGGGTCCGAGTCCGTCGCACCCACCATGGCGGCGTCGGTGTCGATGATGTGCTCCTCCTCGGCCGACAACCGGTGCTCCACCAGAAACGACCGTTGGCCCACCTTCCACAGGGCCACGCCCCGGCGCAGCTGGGTGACCAGCGCGGCCTCGGTCTCGGTCAGGCCGAGGAGGTCGCCGGTGCGCTCCACCTCCCCGGGGGACTGGGCGTAGACGACCCTGGTCTCCGAATCGGCCAGCAGGCCTTCAGCCAGGCTGACCTGCTCGGAGTCCGACGCCCCCACCGCATGCAGATCGGACAAGCGGTGGAGGACGGCCATGTTGGCCACCCCGAAGGCCCGGGACAGCTTCCAGGACGCCTGCAACCACCGGGCCACGCCCAAGTTGGACAGGATGGCCCAGGCCTCGTCCACCACGACCACCACCTGATGGCGGCGGTGAGCCAGGAGTGCGCCCTGGAGCCAGGCGGTGGCACAGGCCATGAGGACGCCGAGCGCAGGTGAGTTGTACACGGCGGCCAGGTCGAGGACGACCAACGGGGCATCGAGCCGGAGCCCGGGTGTGGTGGGACCGTCGAACATGCCTTTCAGGTCGCCGTGGACCAGGCGCCGGAGCTCCAAGGCCACGTCGCGCCCATCTTCCATCAGCGTCGCCCGTTCGGTGCGAAGGTCCCGGGCCGCCTCGGGGGTCGGGTCCAACAGGGCGCTGACCACCCGGGGCAGGGTCGGCGCCGAACCGGTCTGTGACGTTGCCTCGGTGAGCGCGGCGTCGATCGCTGCCCGCTCACGCGGGAGCAGGTCACGACCCAGGCACGACACGGCCAGCGAGCTGGTCAGCTCGATGCGCCGCCTCCACGCCTCGTCCTCGTCCACCGCTCCGACCCCGTCGAGACCACCGGTCCTGGAGCCCCGACGCGGATCGCCCGCCGTGTCCAACGGGTTGAGCCGGACCGAGCCACCGGGGAACAGAGCCACAGGGGCGACGCCCCAGGCCCGGGCCAGGGGACCGTACTCACCCTTTGGGTCGACGACCCACGCCCGGCGGCCGAAGACGGCCTGCCGCCACAGGTAGGACTTCACGAACGAGCTCTTGCCCCGCCCGATCTGGCCGAACACGACCATGTTGGGATTGGTCACCGCGCCTTCGGAGTAGAGGGAGAAGGGGTCGTAGACGAACGACCCGCCGAGGAGGTCACGCCCGATGAGGACCCCGTGGTGGCCGAGTCCGGCTTCGCTGACCAAGGGGTAGGCGGCGCCGAGGTGCCTCGTGGTCGCCACGTGGGCCGGCACCCGCGGCATGGGAACCTTCACGACAGCCCACGGCCCAAGGGGAGGGTGCACGTCAACGCCCGGTCCTGTTCGCCATACAGCAGGCGCAGGTCGACGCGGGCCTGCCCGGCGGCCTGCTCGATCTGGGCACGCGCCTCGTGCAGCTGGTCCTTCGACGCCCCGGTGACCGTCACGTAGCCCGAGAACCGGTACTGGGCGTGGCCGTCGGTGAGCTCCACGTCCCGCTGCTCCACGCCCTCTCGTTCCCGCTTGTGCCGGGCGGTGACCAGAAAGCCTCCCCGGCGGCGGAGCTCACCGTCGGCCAGATCCGACGTCCGGGCGTGGGCCACCTGCCGGGCTGCCCGGGAGGGGCTGACCGGCTCCATGGTCACCGCCATGGTGCGGCGCACCGGGGAGAAGAGCAGGGGGCCGAGAAAGTCGGGAGTGACCTCGACCCTCGGCCACTCGGCGATCCAGTACGTCGTGTGCCAGGTCCCGTCGGTTCGGACCGCGTCCCACGTGGGCTCGGTGGCCATCGGCCAGGGCCACGCCGTCGACGGCTCCACTGGTTGGGCGAGGGGCCGGCCCGCCCCCCTGGGCGATGGGCCTGGCGGTGCGGCGAGGTCCGAGAGCGCCGACCCGGCCTCCCGGAAGACCGACGCCAGCGCTCCGGGTCCGAGGACGCCGTCGACGGTGACGTCGGCCGCCTCCAATTGCCGCTGGAGGGCCACCAACTCGCGCAGCAGCACCGCCGAGGCGCCGGCGTGTCCCCCGCCCGAGGCCCGGATGGTTCGCGCGGAATGGCCGGTGTGCACGGTGAGGGGGACCAGCACCCGATGCCGTCGGGTCACCGGCGTCGAGCTGTCCACCAGGCTGGCGTACGAACGGCCAGGCTCCGTCTCGGGCCCGAGCACGGCGTGACGGCGGACGTGATCCCGCACCGCATCCCCGTCGTCGGGGAGGCACGACTCGATCCACTGCAACCGGTGGACGTCGGAGCCTTCCCGGGCCAGGGAGGACAGGACGCGGGACCACGAGGCGATCCGCCGGTCCTGCTCGTCCGGGCCGAGGAGGGCGAAGTCATGACCACGAAGGGCCAGCACGCCGGTGATGGTTCGGGCTCGGGCGTCGATGACCGCGCCGGCAGCCGTCCAGCCGTGATCGGCGTCAGCGGGGGTGGCCATGAGCCGGAGGCCCTCGAACACCCCGGTCGGGCGTCGGGAGCGACCGCCGGTCGGCTGCCTGTGGCGACCGCCGCTGACCGGTCGTTGGGAGCCGAGGGACGAGGCATCTGACAGTCGACGTCGGCCGCCCCCGAGCCCGTCGGCCACCCAGCGGGCGGCGATGGGAAGCCACTGCTCCCCCGTACGGCCGCGGATGGGCCAGCACGCCGAGGCCGTCCCGATGGACACGAAGCCGAGAGCCAGGATCACGCCACCGACGGTGGGGTGGGAGCGGATGGACAACATGGCGATCACCAGACCGCCGGCCACCGAGATGATCTGTCCACCACGCCACCCGGCGATCAAGCCGCGTTGTTCGAGCGGACCGAACCGGTAGCGGACCCGTTCGTCGGCGAGCTCACGCACCACGGCCGCCCCCTTCGCCGCCAGGACCGCCTGCGATCCTGTCCCCCTCCCACCGCAACCGGGTGCCGAGGTCGTCGTGGCCGAGCACGTGGAGGCGGGTCGTGCCCGACGAGGCGGGGAGCGCCGAAGAGGTCGGCACCGGCCTGCGCGGGGTCGACGAGGCCGTCGACCCCGGATTGCCCGTCGGCCCCGACTGGCTCAGCGGTCCGGCGGCCACGCCGGCCAGGGTCTCGTCCTGGCGCATCGTCGATTCGAAGGCATCGGAGGCCGGACGATGGGTCTGGTAGTTGGGCACGCTCGACCCTGGCGGCGACTGCTCGCCCACCCCAGGGGCGCTCGACGACGACTGGGAGGCAACATGGCCGGGAGACCGGCCGGCCACCCCGCCGGCGGCAGCGCCCGCCGTGCTCATGCCCGATGCCTCGCTGCCCAGTCCGACGGAATGGCCGAGGGACTGGGCGACGGCCTGTCCACCGAGCAGAGCCAGCCCACCACCGCCCGTTCCTGCAGTTCGCAGGGCGGTAGTGGCCAACCCCCTGGCCGGTCCGGACACCGACTGGACACTCCGGCGACCCAAGCCCTCGAGGTGGCTGATCGCCGCCGCTTCGGCGAATGGGAGGAGGCGGAACAGGGCCCACGGCGCCGCCGCGGCCAGGAACAAGAGCGCGGCCCCGCCCAGGACGGCCGAAAATCCCCCGCCACTCCCCTGACCGTTCGTTCCTCCGGCCAGGGCGCTCACCGCCAGGCTGAGCACGGTGACGATCACGAACTTCGACAGCACCAAGCCGACCAGCGTGTCGACCAGGCGGCGGCACCAGTGGGACACGGCCGGCCACGCCAGGCTGGCCAGGGCCAGGGGCAGAAAGAGCACGGCCACATAGACGGCGGCCGCTCGCACCAGCAGCTCGATCCACAAGAGAAACGATCCGAACACCACGGCCAGGCCGCCCAGGAAGAGGACGAAGGCCGGCGTGGCCGGACCCGCGGCCGTACCGCTGAGGGCGTTCGTGGTGGCCGTCAGGAAGTGGCCGGTATTTAGGCCTGCGCCGTGGGCGACGTCCGCGCTCATGGCGTCGACCAGGGCCAGCCCCAGCTGCACCAGCTTCACCGCCGCCCCGGTGAGCAGCAAGGCGACGGGCACGTTGATGAGGATCGAACGCAGCAGCAAGGAGGTGGACTGTCGATGGATGGCCTGAACGATCCCGAGCAACAGCAACGGGACGATCACCACGCCGGCGAGTGCGGCCATGGTCTCGAAATGGGAGGTGAACCAGGACGCGCCCAGATCGATCTGGGTCGAGGCTTGCAGGGCACTCCCGATCTGACCGAGCAGCCACGTGGCGCCGTTGGTGACCCAGCCGGCCATGGAACTGAGGACGCTGTCGGCGCCGAGCCCGGCCACCTGGGAGGGCAGCGAGGTCACCGGACCGGCCACCGCTCCCGCCGCGCCCTGACAAGCCGCGCCCAAGCCCGACCCGCCCAGAGCGGCGGCGGCCGACGAGCAGGAGAGCCCGGGGATGGCGGGTACCCCCACGGTCAGTGCACGCCTTTTCCGGCGTTGAAGAAGAAGTTCACGATGGCCGGGCCGGCCCCGATCAGCAGGGCGGCCAGCCCGGAGATCAGCACGGCACGGCGTCCCACGAACGACTGTTGGTAGTTCTGGCCATGGGAGCCGAGGGCCCATGCCGCCGCACCGATCAGCAGACCGACGAGGGAAAGGGCGAGGGCCCATCCCCCCAATCCGTTCATGAGGTGCTGGAGGACCTGGCCTCCGGGAAGCGAGCTGGTGTCCGGTGTGAGGGTGACATCAGTGGGAAGGAAGTGGGCGATCGTCATGCCTCTCAGGTTATGAGTGGCTCTGCACCGTTTCAATACTTTTTGTGTATTTTCATGTTTTCCCTCAGGCCATTGCGGCGGGCGCAGCCCGGGCGTCGACCTGACACACTGATGTGGTGAATCGGCACTACGAGTACTGGTACATCGCCGCGGGCGTAGTCGTGGTGCTCCTCATCGTCATTGCCGCCTGGTTGGGGCGGCGTTCCGGGCGCCGCAGCCTGCAGCAACGGCTGACCTCGCTGGCCTCCAGGTTGGGCGTGGACGTGTCCAACGAGAGGGGCGTCGAGCTGGTGCTCAACCAGCTCGAACAGATCACCAGCGAGGCGGCCGAGGCGGTGGCCGAGTCGAGCGCCGGCGCCATCCGCCTCCGGCGCGCCCTCGACACCCTGCCCCAAGGGGTCATCGTGTGCGACGAGAACGGGGAGATGGTGTTCCGCAACGCCCGGGCCATGGCCCTGATGGGCTCCAGGCACGGGGACGCCCTGGCCACCCAGGCGGTCACCGAGCTGCTCGAGAGCGCCTGGCACGACGGCTCGGCCGAGCGCACCCTGGACCTCTACGGGCCTCCGCGCCAGACCCTCAACGTCTCCACCCGGCTGATCGACGACGGTCGGCGTCCCCTCGGGGTGATCGCCATCATCGACGACATCTCCGAGCGCCGCCGGCTCGAGGAGATCCGCCGGGATTTCGTGGCCAACGTCAGCCACGAGCTCAAGACCCCCATGGGGGCGCTGGGCCTGTTGGCCGAGACCCTCACGGTGGAGCCCGATCCCGAGATCGGCCAGCGCCTGGCCTCGCGGATCCATACCGAGGCCTTCCGGGTCAGCCGGATCATCGACGACCTCTTGGATCTCACCCGGATCGAGTCGGAAGAGGCCCCGCCCCGCGAGCCCATCTACATCAACCTGGTCATGGCCGAAGCGGTGGAGCGGGTGCAGTCGGCCGCCGAGCAGCGGAAGATCACCATCGAGCTGCACGAGCCGGAGCCCCCCGTCCACGTCCTCGGCGACCGACGCCAGCTGGTGTCGGCCATCCACAGCCTGCTCGAGAACGCCGTCACCTTCTCCTACGAGAACGGCACCATCGAGGTCACCGGAAGCCAGCTCGACGGCGAGGTCCACCTCTCGGTGGCCGATTCCGGGGTGGGCATCCCGGCCCGGGATCTGGAGCGGATCTTCGAGCGCTTCTACCGGGTCGACCACGGGCGGAGCCGGGAAACGGGCGGCACCGGGCTGGGCCTCTCCATCGTCCGCCACGTGGCCAGTAACCACCAGGGCCGCGTAGAGGTAGCCTCCCGTGAGGGCGACGGATCCACGTTCACGTTGGTCCTGCCCAATCCTCCTGAATACCTCTCCTGACAACCGCCATGGAACCGGACACCTCCCAGACGAAGGTCCTGCTCGCTGAGGATGAGGAGTCGTTTGTCGACGCCCTCGTCGTCGGGCTGGCCCGCGAGGGGTTCGACGTCACCGTGGCCCGCGACGGGCGCGAGGCGCTGCGCCTGTTCGACGTGGTGCAGCCGGACCTGATCCTCCTCGACCTCATGTTGCCCAAGATGTCGGGTATCGACGTGTGCCGGTCGATCAGGGCCCGCTCCTCAGTCCCCATCATCATGGTGACGGCCAAGGGCACCGAGATCGACACGGTGGTGGGCCTCGAGGTCGGAGCCGACGACTACGTGTCCAAGCCCTACCGGCTTCGGGAGCTGGTGGCCCGCATGCGCGCCGTCCTGCGTCGCACGCCCGCCCCCGACCCGGTGTCCGGCGGGAACGGATCGGACGGCTCCGGTGAGTACGGCGGGCGCTCGGTGCTCGAGGCCGGTGGCATCCAGGTCGACCCCGATCGGCACCTGGTGTTCGTGCGGGGCGACGACGTCCATCTCCGCCGCAAGGAGTTCGAGCTGCTGTCCCTCTTGATGGAGAACGCCGGCCGGGTCCTCACCCGGGACGTACTGATCGACCGCATCTGGGGCTCCGACTACTACGGGGACACCAAGACGCTCGACGTGCACATCAAGCGCCTGCGCAGTCACGTCGAGGAGGACCCCTCCACGCCCAAGCTCATCACTACCATCCGGGGCGTGGGTTACCGCTTCGACGCAGCCAAGGCATAGTCGGCGCCGCCCTTGCCCGGCCCGCTGCGGCCCGCCCCTCGGGACTTCCCTGAGGAACTCCCCCGGCACAGTGTGTTTCTGAAAACGTCCCGCGTTTCGGCGAAATGCGCAATCACGATCCCGTTCAGCATCGATCGATTCGCCCAAACGCGGGAATCTTGAAATTAGAAGTATGCGCAGCCGCCGCTGATATCCCCTTGGTCGCGCAGCAACGCGCCGAAGCCAGACGGGCGCCCGGGTCAGCCAGGCGCAACAGTAGGCGCCGGGATCACTCCCTCGCCCCGCAGGTAGGGGTGCCGCGCCGCCG
>DASXMT010000525.1:0-4292 GCA_036495505.1 Acidimicrobiales bacterium
CCGCCGAAGCTACGCCGCCATCGGCGCGCTGGGGTTCGCGGCCATCCCGGTCGTCTTCTTGCAGGCGGGAACGGAATACGTCGACGTCGGCGCGGCGGCCACCGCGTTCGCCACCGTCTGCCTCGTCCTGGCCGGTTTCACCCTCGTGCGGATGAACACCGACAACCCCGACCCCTCCGTACCCCCGCGGGGGTACCACGGCTTCCTGGCCTGCCTGCTGCTCGCCGGCATCAGCGCGGGGATGGCCGCCTCCATCAAGAGCTCAGCGCTGGCCACCGACGGCATCGCCGTCCTGGTCGCCCTGGCCTGCTACTGGCGCCTGGCCAACCGGAGAGAGATACCGGACATCCCGTACTACCTGGCGTCGATCATCGCCCTGTTCGCTGTACCGATGCTGGCCATCGCCAGCTTCTGGTACTTCCGCACGTGGGTGGGCTACGGCAGCCCGTTCTACCCGGTGATCGTCATCGGCCTTCCCGGAAAGGGGACCTTCAACAACATCATCATCGGCGGCAACCTGCCCGATTCCCTGGCTCATGAGCCGGGGGGCAAGTTCGGGCAGATCATTGCCTCGTGGGCCACCGATCTGCATCGGCACACCTATTCCTACGACCAACGACTGGGCGGCTTCGGGATCCAGTGGCTGGTCATCCTGGTGCCGGCCCTGGTGTTCGCCGGCATCGCCTGGCTGAAGAAAGGAGACCGGTTGATCTGGCTCGGGATCATCTTCACCTCGCTGGTGGTCCTCCTGGTCATTGGCGGCGGGTGGTGGAGCCGCTACACCATCTTCCTGCCCGCAGCCGGATGTGCGGCGCTGGCCTTTGTCCTCGAAGGGCTGGGCCGCCTCCGTCTCCCCTGGCGCCTGGCCCCGACCGTCATCGTCCTGGCCTTCATGGGGGCGGCCACGACGTCGATGTGGTGGGCCACCGATCCACCGAACATCATCGCCCTCCCCGGAGGTCCCCACGCGGCCACCTTCAAAGACGCTGTCAATCTGACCAAGCTGAGCGCCGCCCAGCGGGCGGTGAGCGTGTACCCGTGGGCCATCCAGACCGATCTGGACGCAGTACCCAAGGGAGCGGCCATCGGCATGTTCCCCGACGACTTGACCTTCACGAATCCCTTCGTCGGCACCGATCTCCGCCATGAGCTGATCCCTCTCAAAAAGACAACGTCGGCCTCGGTCCTGACCGCGGAGATGCGGGCACAGCACCTGCACTATGTGGTGTTCACCGAAGGGACCGGGGTGGCCGACAAGCAAAAGGTCAACTCGCGTCTGAGCACCGCCGTCACCGCCGATCGCCAGTTCCGCTACACGGGACTGCCCGGCGGCGTCTACGGCATGTACGTGTACCGCTTGTCTTCCTGAGCGAACCGGCCGTACGTTGACGGCCATGCGGACCGTCGTGTGCCCCGAGCTGGGATCCCTGGACAACCTGGTCATCGAAGACCGTGAGCCTCCCGTGGCCGGCGAAGGCCAGGTGGTGGTGCAGGTACGAGCGGCAGGGGTGAACTACGTCGACGGGCTCATGTGCCAGGGGCGGTACCAGATCAAGCCGACCACCCCCTTCGTGCCCGGCAGTGAGCTGGCCGGCGAGGTCGTCGCCATCGGCACCGGTGTGACCGGGATGGCCCCTGGACAACCGGTGGTGGTGTTCTCGGGGCTGGGCGCCTTCGCCGAACAGGTCACCGTCCCGGCCCTGTCGGTACTGCCCATGCCCAAGGGCCTTACCTTTGCCCAGGCCGCCGCGCTCATCCAGAGCTACGGCACGGCCCTGTTCGCGTTGACCCGACGCACGTCGGTGGCCGAAGGGGAGCATGTGCTCGTCCTCGGCGCCGGCGGCGGCGTCGGGCTGGCCGTCGTCGATGTGGCTCGGGCACTGGGCGGCCGGGTCATCGCCGCGGCATCGAGCGAGGAGAAGCTGGAGGCGGCCCGGGCCATGGGCGCCGAGTGGACCATCGCCTACGAGCACGAGGACCTCAAGGCGCGGGCCCGCGAGCTCACCGACGGGGGTGTCGATGTGGTGGTGGACCAGGTGGGTGGGGCGCACAGCGAGCCGGCCCTCCGGGCCCTGCGGCCCTTCGGCCGGTTCTGCGTCATCGGCTTCGCCGCCGGGCCCATTCCCACCATTCCCCTCAATCAGGTGCTGCTGAACAACCGCACCGTCGTCGGCGTGGACTGGGGCGGTTGGATGTTCCGGGATCCCGACGGCAACCAACAGGTCCTGGCCCACCTGGCCGATCTGCTCGCCCGTGGTCGGCTGCACCCGACCACGCCGACCGAGTTCCCGCTGTCCGATGCCGGGCGGGTGATGTCCGACCTCATCGACCGAGCGCTGGTGGGCAAGGCCGTGCTGGTGCCTTGAGTGTTCCTAGCCCGAGTAGGTCCACCCGCTCCACCGCGACACGATGATGGCCACCACGGGACCGGCCGGCGGTTGCGCACGGTACTGCCCGTACTTGGCCTGGAGCAGCCCGATCGCTACCCGGGAACGGTCCGGGTCATCCCAGACCTCGGCCTGCCCGTCAGCCCGCGCCCACCACAGGTTCGGCCACTCCTCCTCGTAGTGATCGACGAGCGCCGACACCGTCGGGTTCTCGGCAATGTTGGTGATACGCCGGAGCGGTCGGGAGGACTTCGGCTTGTGGTCGACGGCCAGCACGACCACGTCGCCGTCGAGGGCGAAGGTGAAAGGAACAAGATGGGGACGACCTGAGGCGTCGGCGGTGGCCAGCCGGGCGACGCGGCCCCGACCAAAGCGCTCGCGGGCCTCGCTTTCGGTCAACTGCACGGGCACACGTTAATCAGACTGCGTCCGGTCCTTTTGGGCCAGCCCGCAGCCCTCCGCGATCAGCCCACGGCCCTCCGCGACCAGCCCGTCCAGGACTTGCCCCCCGCCCCGGCACCCGAATCTTGACGCTGCCGGCCTGGGATGTCACCATGGAGGCCATCATGTACGGAACACCGACCTCGAGCCTCCTCCTTACCTGACAGCGAACGCCACATAGCGTTCGCTCGCAACCTCCTGTGCCGATTAGGCCAGGAGGTTTTTTGTTGGGCGAACTCCAGGGCGGTCGGGGACGGACAGCGGGTCGAAGAGCAAGGGAGCAGGGCCGATGAGCACAGAGCAGCACGCATCCGAGTCGAACGCCGAGCGGCCTCGTCTTGCCCTTCCCTGCGACGTCTCACCCATGCCCTTCGGGCTGTACCACTCCCACGTGCCCCTACGCCTTCCCGATCGCACCTGGCCCGATCGTGAATTCAACCGGGCCCCGCACTGGGCCAGCGTCGACTTGCGTGACGGCAACCAGGCCCTGGTCGATCCCATGGACTCCGAGCGCAAGCTCAAGCTGTTCGAGACGCTGGTGGCGGTGGGGTTCAAGGACATCGAGGTGGGATTCCCGTCCGCATCCCAGACCGACTATGACTTCCAGCGTCTGATCATCGAGGAAGACCTCATCCCCGACGACGTGACCATCCAGGTCCTGGTCCAGTGCCGCGAGGAGCTGATCGAGCGGACCTACCAGTCCCTGACCGGGGCCAAACAGGCCATCGTGCACTTCTACAACTCGACCTCGGAGCTGCAGCGTCGCGTCGTCTTCGGCCTGGACAAGGCGGGGATCATCGACATCGCCGTCAACGCAGCCCGGCTGTGCAAGAAGTTCGAGTCGACGGTGCCGAACACGGACATCCGCTACGAGTACTCGCCGGAAAGCTTCACCGGCACCGAGCCCGAGTTCGCCATCGAGATCTGCGAGGCGGTCATGGAAGTCATCGAGCCGACGCCCGAGCATCCGATCATCATCAACCTGCCGGCCACGGTGGAGATGTACACACCCAACGTCTACGCCGACGTCATCGAGTGGTGCAGCCGTACCATCGCCAACCGCGACTCGGTCATCTTGAGCCTCCATCCCCACAACGACCGGGGCACGGCCGTCGCCGCCGCCGAGCTCGCCGTGCTGGCCGGGGCGGACCGGGTGGAGGGAACCCTGTTCGGCAACGGCGAGCGAACCGGCAACGTCGACATCGTCACTCTGGCCATGAACCTGTTCTCCCAGGGCATCGACCCGACGCTCGACTTCGGGGACATCGAACGGGTGCGCCGGGTGGCCGAGTACGCCACCCGGATGCCGGTCCATCCTCGCCACCCGTATGCCGGCGACTTGGTCTACACCGCGTTCTCGGGATCGCACCAGGACGCCATCAAGAAGGGGATGGCGGCCATCGGCACCAACTACGAGCAGTGGGAGGTGCCCTATCTCCCCATCGACCCCAAGCACACCGGCCG
>DASXMT010000526.1:0-36895 GCA_036495505.1 Acidimicrobiales bacterium
CGACGTAGGCGTTGCGAGCGAGAAGTGTTGGATTGGGCGGCCCACCGGCACCGGCCCACATGGTGTCCAGGATGAACAGGGGCCCGCGAGGGCTGAAGGTGGCGTCCCCTTTCATGAACGCCCAGCCCGACCGAGACATCGACTCCACCCCGGCGGCCAGCCCGACGCCAAGCTCGTCGCTGCGGATGGCGTGGGCGATGGAGATCATCCCGGTCAACGAGGAGGCGCAGAACCGATTCACGGTGACAGCGGGGACGGAATCGGGAAAGCCTGCGGCCAGCGCGGCCCAGCGGGCGACGTCGCCCATGCCCTCGTGGGCAGGATTCACGCAGCCCCCGGTGATGTCCTCGATCCGGTCCAGGGGGACGCCGGTTCGTTGGCACGCTGCCACCATGGTCTGGCCGAGCAAGTCGTCGACACGGATGTGTGACAGTGAGCCGCCATAGCGCCCCACCGGCGTTCGCACGCCGCCCAAGATGAACGCATCACTCATGGAAATGGTCCTCCCTTGTCGAGGGCGCTCCCTTGGAGCCACCATCAAACCTACCGGTGCGCAACACTGGACGTGCGTCCTCCCACGTCCCGACCAGCGGGTGACGACGACGGGGCCGGAACGGTCGGACGCGATACCATCGAAACCTGACATGGCCGTGGTGCCCGTGCGCCCCGGCCGTTCAGTCGGCCCGTCTCGTCACCACGGGGGAGCACGATGCCAACAAGCACAGAGGCCGAGCAGAGCCAATGGTTCCTGCCCGAGCCGGAGCCGCGACCGGTGCGGTACACGGTGATCTCGGTGGACGACCATCTGGTGGAGCCTGCCCATGTGTTCGAAGGGCGCCTGCCGGCCCATCTCCAAGACCGGGCACCCCGGATCGTGGAGAACCAGGAAGGCCACCAGGTGTGGGAGTTCGAGGGCGCCTCGTTCACGCAGTCGGGAGCGAACGCCCTCGCCGGCCGGGCTCGCGACACGATCCGGATCGAGCCGTGTCGGTTCGATCAGATGCGGCGCGGCTGCTGGGACATCGACGCACGGATCGAGGACATGGACATCAACGGCGTGTGGGCCTCGCTCAACTTCCCGTCACAGGTCACCGGATTCTGCGGACGCGTGTACTCCCAGGCCCGCGAGCCCGAGCTCGGGTTGGCCGTGACCAGGGCATGGAACGACTGGTTCTTCGACGAGTGGTATTCGCCCTACCCCGATCGGATCATCCCTCTGGGCATCACCTTCTTGTCCGATCCGGTCCTGGGTGCGGCCGAGATCAGGCGGAACGCCGAACGGGGGTTTCGCTCGGTGAGCCTTCCCGAGCGACCTCATCGGCTTGGCTTCCCCTCCATCTTCAGCGGCTACTGGGACCCCATCGTGGAAGCCTGCGCCGAGACGGACACCGTCATCAGCCTGCACGTCGGCTCCTCGGGCATGGCCGACATGGCCGCCGACAGTCCCATGTTGCAGCTGGGTGCGACCATGTTCGGCCAAATGTCCTTGTCGGCGTGCTCGGAATGGCTCTGGTCGGGGTACGCCGTGCGTCATCCCGACCTCAAGGTGGCCATGTCCGAAGGTGGGATCGGCTGGGTGGCCATGCTCCTCGATCGTCTCGACAACATCGTCGATCGTTCCGGCTACGGGGTCGGTTGGGACATCCGTCCTGCCGAGGTGCTCAAGCGCAACTTCTGGTTCTGCACCATTGACGACCCGTCCACCATCGATACCCGCCACCGGATAGGAACCGACCACATCATGGTCGAAACCGACTATCCCCATGGGGACAGCACTTGGCCCGACACCCAGGAGGTCATCGAGCGCTACTGGGGCCACCTCCCCACCGACGAGCTCCGCCTCCTGACCCACGAGAACGCCGCCCGCCTGTACCGCCACCCACTACCGGAGACATGCCTGCCATGACCAACTTCGTACCAACTGCCGACAAGCTCCTTCCCGATCTCACGCTGAAGGAGGAGCTGGTCCTCCTGGCTCGCACCCTGTGGCGCGAGGGCTACGACGATCACCTGGCCGGGCACATCACCATCGGGCTCGGCGACGGCACCCTCTTGTGCAACCCGTGGCTCTTGACCTGGGCCGAGTTCCGGGCCGCCGACGTCATCCGCGTCGACCTCGAGGGTCGGGTGATGGAAGGCGACTGGCCGATGCCGCCCGGCGCACAACTGCATCTCGAGCTCCATCGTGCCCGTCCGCACGTCGGCGTCACCGTCCACCACCACCCGCGTTTTGGCACCATCTGGGCCGACATGCACCGCATCCCCGGGGTCTTCGACCAGAGCTCGGGCCTCGGCGGGGGCACCGTCTCTCTGGTCGATGAGTACAAACGAGCGGTCAACGATCCGGACGCGGCACGAGCCGCCGTCGAGGCGCTGGACGGAGCGGACATCGGCGTACTGGCCAACCACGGGGTCCTCATCATCGGAGCCAACGTCCGGGCCGCGCACCAACGTTCGGTGGCCTTCGAGCAACGTTGCCGGAACGCCTGGTACGTGGAGGCGGCCAACGGTGGAATCGAGCTACCGGCGGCGGTGCGCGACCTCTTCGAACGGTCCGATGGTCAACGATTCATCGGCTTCTGGGAGGCGATGGCTCGGGCCGAGCTTCGAGCCGATCCGACGATTCTGGAGCCCCGTTAGCAGTGCACTGACCGGTCGCGCTGCACCTCGGCGCGACACGTCACCGGGGGTCGAGCGTCTCGCCGATGACCCGGGCGTCACGCAGGAGCTCCAGCTCGGCGGGCGCCACGCCCACCTCGGCCAGCACCTCGTCGTTGTGCTGGCCCAGAGTGGGCGACGGGATGCGAATCCACCGGGGAACGCGTTCGGACCGAAAGGGTAGACCGGGAACCTGGTGATTGCCGGTGACGGGATGGACTTCGGTCTCGAACAGCCCCCGATGCCGCAGTTGCGGGTTGTCCGTGATCGTCGATGGCTTGATCACGACGGCTGCCGGGATCCCGGCGTCGACGAGCTGTTCGACCAGGCCGGTGGCATCGGCGGCGACAGTCAACGAGCTGATCCAGCTGTCGATGGCGTCATGGTGGCCACGCCGAGCATCGACGTGGCTGAGATCGGTTCCTGCCAGCTCGGCCGGGACCGAGGCACCGAGCGTGGCGCAAAGCGAACGCCACTGGCGATCGGTCTCGACGGCGATGGCGATCCACTGCTCGGAGGCACACTCGTACACGCCCTGGGGGACGGTGTCACCCTGGCTTCGGTTCCCGCGCCGGCTCATGACCTCGCCCGTCAGTTGCCAGCCGATCGATTGCTCGGCCGCCGCGTTCAGCACCGATTCGACCATGGTGGCCTCGACCATCCGGCCACCACCGTCGTCGTCGCGCCACGAGAGGGCGATCAGCGCGGCCAAGGCGGCGTGGAGCCCGCCGAGCGGGTCCCCTGCCCCCCGAACCAGGGTCGGGGGGCCGTCGGCATGTCCGGTCAGCCAGGCCAATCCGGTCAGGGACTCCATGGTCTGGGCGAAGCCTGGCCGGTCCCGCCACGGACCGTCGAGGCCGAAGGCGGGCATGCGGACCATGCAGAGAGCGGGGTTCAGTCGATGCACGTCCTCCCAGGCCAGCCCGAACTGGTCCATGACCCGGGGGGTGTAGTTCTCGACCACCAGGTCCGCCGCGGCCAACAGCTGCAACACCAGTGCCTGGCCCTCGGACCGCACCAGATCGATGGTCACTCCCCGTTTGTTGGTGTTGGCCGCGTGGAACAGCGGACCCCACTCCCACCAGTTCGGCTGGTCCGGCGAACAGGTGCTGGCGAAGCGCATCAGGTCGGGCCGGCGCGTCGATTCGACCTTGATCACATCAGCGCCCAGACCGGCGAGCGTGTTGGTGGCCGAGGGCCCCGCCCACCAGGCTGTCAGGTCGACCACTCGCACGCCCTCGAGCGGCATCCGCCACCCGGTGGATTCCGCTCCGCGGACCGATGCCGGCCAGCCGATGGCACCATCGTCGCGTCCGGGATCCGGTGCCGGTGTGAACCCGCGGGCGGCGATCCCGGTGATCCGGTACGGGACACGGGGCTGACGGAACCTCCCCGACGGATGGGCCACGAAGACGTCGCGAGCAACGAATTGCTCGAAGTCCATGACGTTGCCGCCATGCAGGACCGGCGCCACCGGGATACGCAGCAACCCCGCTTCCTCGATGATCAGCGCCGAAGGCCGGGCTTCGGTGTAGGCATGGACCAGGGGCCAGAACTCGTCCCGGTGGGTGAAGCGCGGTCCGGCTCGGGTGAACCTCGGGTCGTCGGCCATTTCCGGATGACCCATGAGTTGGGCGAAGTCGCTGAACTGCTGGGCGCTGTTGGTGGTGAAGTTGACCCACCCGTCCGCCGTGGGTTCAACCGAAGGCACCTCGATCGTCCGGCTGGCACCGGCGGGAGGACGGTGACCGCAGGCGGCGGCGAATTCGGCGAAGAGCGACGGGAACGTGACCATGCTTACCGCCATGCAATCGAGCATGGCCACATCCAAGTGGTCGCCACACCCGCTCCGCCGGGCCTCGCGCAGGGCGGCCACGGCCGCCACCGCCGCGTAGGTTCCGGCCAGCCACTCCCCCAGCGCACCGCCGGCGGCCAGCGGCGTCTCCGAGGGAAGGCCACGTCCGCCGGTCGACCCGCAGGATGCCTGGAGGGTGAATTCCGTCGCCGGGCGGCCAGCCCATGGTCCCGTCATCCCGAACGGGCTGATGGTGACCACGACCTGGTGGGGCGCAGCCCGTCGTGCGGCAACGGCATCGAAGTGCTGGTCGGCCACGACGATGTCGGCCGCTTGGGTCAGTTCCTCATCCTGACCGACGGTGGCCGATCGCTTCGAGGTGTGCAGGAAGGCGAACAGGCCACCGGTCCCCGACCGCCGCTCGTCGACGCCGCCCGGCGGCTCGAGGAACACGACATCGGCTCCTCCGTCGGCCAGGAGCTTCGTGCAGTACGGTCCGGCGACGCCCCGGGTGTGGTCGACGACCCGGACGCCGGCCAGGGACATCAGCCCGCTCTCACCGACGACCGGGGCCGAAAGTACGGGAGGGCGATGCCATCTGCCACGGGACGGAAATCGACTTCGACGTCCAGCCCGACGAGGACGTCGGTGGTATCGCAGTCGATGACGTTGGACAGCATCTGGTAACCCTCGTCCAGGTTGACGATGACCGGCGCGTACGGGACCGCGAAGGCCGGAGACGGGGGCTGCCACGAGACCGTCCAGCTGTAGATGGTGCCTCTCCCCTGGCTCACCTGCCAGCCCAGGTCCCCGCTGCGGCACTGCCGGCAGATCGGGCCCGGATTGAACAGGGCGAGCCCGCATGCCCGGCATCGCTGGTAGCGCAATTCGCCTATCGCGCACCCATCCCAGAACTGCTGGCTCCACAAAGACGGACGCGGGAGGGGTATGCCCGGCGGTTGGGGGTGGAGGCGGGTCACGGCCGGGTCCTCCCCAGCAACACGACATCGTTGAACAACGCCCCCGAGCCGCCACAGGTGCACATGACGACATCGGGGTCCGATAACTGCAAGCCGCTGGCCCGGCCTTGGATCTGCTCGACTCCGCGAACCACTCGTTGCAGCATTTGGGTCAATCCACCGGGATGACTGAAGGACATGGTCCCGCCGTCGGTGGTCACCGGATGGCGGCCCGACGGTTCGATCACGCCGGACGTCACGTAGTCCCCCCCTTCGCCGTCGGCACAGAATCCGAACGCCTCGAACTGCCGGATCAACTCGAACGAGAACGGGTCGTAGAACTCACACCCGTCCACCTCATCGGGTCCGATCCCGGCTGTGGCGAATGCCTGGCGCGCCGCCCGGCGACCCACGTAGCCGTTGGGAACGTCGGTGTTACCGGTCAGGTCCCAACTGGGCGGATGTTGATAGGAGGGACCGAAGTGATCGATGCCTCCACCCAGGATGTACACCGGCGGGCAGCGGAGATCGGCGGCGCGATCGGCTGTGGTGATCAACAACGCCGTCGCCCCTTCCGAGGTGGTGGCGCAGTCGAGCAGGTTGAACGGCTCTGCGATGGGCCGGGACGACCGAATGTCAGCCGGGGTGAATGGTCCCCGGCCGTAGTAGATGGCCTCGGGGTTCGCACTCCCGTTGTTCCGGATGGTGGCGGCCACGTGAGCCATCTGGTCGACGGTCGTGCCGTGGCGCTCCATGTGGCGCCGGGCGATGAGGGCGAACTCGGCTGCGGTGAACATGCCGAACGGGGCAACGAACTCGTTCCCGGGCCTCGTCCACGGCGCCACAGCATCGCGATCGGTGTAGATCCCCGCCTCACCGTCGGCCAGCAACACCGCGCTGGCCGCGCCGGCGGCAACGGCAGCCGCCACCGTGAGCACCGCATCGACGCCCCCGCTCAGACGGGGATCCCAGACGGGTCCGATTCCCAGCAGATAGGCCAGAGATGTTCCATGGCGTCCGGCCACCCCGTCCACTTCGGCGGCGTCCATCCCGGCCGTGTCCAATACCGACAGGGCAGCGTCGAGGGTGATCGACAGCGAGTCGGATCCCTCCAGTCGACGAGCCTGGGGACTGTTGGAGACGGCGGCAATGGCCACACCGCGGTAGGGGTGTGACGAGGTCACCAGGGGTGCCTTCGTTCTCGGTGATCCCGGGACAGGTTCACGGCGGCAACATAGCCCGATTGGGCAACCCTCGCTCTGTTTCGATCGTCCGCCGACCCACGGCCACGGTCAGAGGTCACCACGGCCACCGCGGACTGCGACCCGCTGAGTCGATTGGCTAGCGTGTCGTGGGGGGCGCCGAGGCGATCCCTTTGGAGCAGAGGGGGACCAGTGAACCCACAGGACCTAATTCTGATCAGCGTCGACGACCACATCGCCGAACCGGCCGACATGTTCGCTGCCCACGTTCCCGACCGGTACCGAAGCCGGGCGCCGCGGGTGGTGCTCGAGGCCGACGGGGTCGAGCAGTGGTACTACGGCGACGTGCGGGGCCGTAACCTGGGCTTGAACGCAGTGGCAGGCAAGCCGCCCGAGTTCTACAACATCGACGCCAGCCGTTACGACGAAATGCGCCGTGGCTGCTTCGATGTCCACGAGCGGGTCCGGGACATGAACGCCGGCGGTCAGCTGGCGGGACTGAACTTTCCCAACTGGCCCGGGTTCTCCGGTCAAGTGCTCAGCCAGGGTCCGGACCGCCACCTGAACGACATCATGATCGGCGCCTACAACGACTGGCACGTCGACGAGTGGTGCGGGGCGTATCCGGAGCGGTTCATCCCCTGTGGGATCCTGCCCCTCTACGACGTGGACCGCGCCGCGGTCGAGGTGCACCGGCTGGCGGCCAAGGGATGCCATGCGGTGACCTTCTCCGAGAACCCCGAGGCGCTGGGAATGGCCAGCATTCACAGCCGCTATTGGGACCCTCTCTTTGCTGCCTGCTCCGAAGAGGGAACGGTGCTGTGCTGCCACGTCGGCTCGTCGTCGCAGGCTGTCCACACCTCGGCAGACGCCCCGGCCAGCGTGGCCATCAGCCTGTCGTCGGTGGCGTCGATCTTCACCATGGTCGACTTGATCTGGTGTGACGCATTCGCTCGCTTCCCCGAGCTTCGCTTTTCGCTCACCGAAGGGGACGTGGGTTGGATCCCTTATTTCCTGTGGCGCTCCGAGCACGTCGGCGAACGACACCACGGCTGGACCGGCCACCAGTTCCCCGAGGGCATCAGCGGGCCCGCCGATGTATTCCGCCGCAATATCCTGTGCTGTTTCATCAGCGACCCCGTCGGCGTCGAGAACCTCTCCCATTTCAACGTGGACAATGTGTGCTGGGAGTCGGACTACCCCCATTCCGACGGCATCTGGCCGAACGCCCCCGAGGTCCTGAGCAAGGTTCTGGCCGGGGTCAGTGATGCCATCGTGGACGGCATCACCCACGGCAACGCCATGCACCACTACCAGTTCGATCCGTTTGCCCGGCGGTCACCCGATGCCTGTCGGGTGGGTTCCCTTCGGGCCGAGTCCCCCGGCGTCGACACCGTCACCCGGGTGGGACGGCGTGCCGGGGAGCGCGACCGCCAAGCGTGGGCCAAGATCGCCAGGCGGGTGGCGGCCACCAAGGCGGGACGCCAGGCTCCGGCCGCCCCTCGCGGTGAGCCCCGCTGTCCCTAGGGTTGGCGGCCGAGGGTCAGGGTGGTGCTCATGGACTGGCCGTCCCGTTGGTAGCTCAGAGACACGTTGTCGCCGGCCCGCTTGGTCAACGTCAGCGCCACCAGCTGGTCTGAGGTCGTCGCCGCTTCGCCGTCGACTTCGGTGATCACGTCGCCGACCCGGATTCCGGCATCAGCAGCAGGCCCGCCGCTGGTGACCCGGCTCACGTACAGGCCCTCGGTGACACCGGCCTGCTGGGCCGCCGATGCCGGGATCGGAGCAGCCTGAAGCCCGAGGAACGCGTGAGAGACGGTCCCGGTGTTGATGATCTCATCGGACACCAACTTGGCCAGGTCGACGGGGATGGCGAATCCGATGCCGATGCTGCCGGCGCTGGACTGACCGGACGGGCTGGGCACGGTGGCACCGGCGGTGGGGACGCCGATCAGATTGCCACTGCAGTCAACCAGCGCCCCACCGCTGTTGCCCGGGTTGATGGCCGCATCGGTCTGAATGGCATCGGCCAGGAGGGCCGATGCGTCGTTATCGCCGGGCACCTGGACGGTGCGGCCGAGCGCACTGACGATCCCGCTGGTCACGCTGCTGGAAAGGCCGAGGGGTGCGCCGAGGGCGACAACCGGTTGGCCGACGGTCAGGTTCTCGGACTGACCGAGGGCAATGACCGCGGGGGACTTGAGATCGGAGGCCTTGAGGACGGCGAGATCCGTCTGGGGATCTCGCCCGACGATGGTGGCCGGATAGGATCGGCCGTCGCTGAGGAGAACCTCCACGCTGCCGCCGTTTGCGGCCACCGACACCACGTGGTTGTTGGTGAGGATGTATCCGTCGCTGCGGATGATCTCCCCGGACCCCGTGCCCCCGGCCTGACCGCGGGCAGTGTTGGCCGAGATGGTGACCACCGACGGCAACACCTCGTCGGCGACGCTGGTGGCCGAGCACGCCCCGGCCGACCCGGAGTCGGATGACCAGGTGAAGTGCACGATGAGGGCACCGACCAACCCATCCACCAGTGCGGCCACCAGCGCCACCAGCAGCAACGGCCACCCTCGACGCCTGTGTCTGGCCGTTGCGGTGGCGCTCATCTAACCCTCCCAACGACACCCGTCAGTGACTCCTGAATTGTACCGGTGAGCAGGACCGACTGCGGGTTGGCTGGGAATTGCTGATGGGCGCCCACTCGACACGGGGTGGGTATGTGGCTGAGGGTGAACGACCGCGGTTCAACTCAGGAAGATGATCGAGCTACTCGAGTGCCGCCGAAGCCTCGGCTGCAAACACTACGACTTCACACTTTGGGAGTCTTCACGCTCTCCGAGTCCGCCGGTTTGGTTTCCGGGTTCTCCGACGGCACATCGGTAAAGAGGATCCACGCATCGGTGGTGGACAGGCATAATCCAGCGGGTCCCAGCGCGCCGCAGGCGAGAGACCACCGAATGATTTCCTTCTTCCATGCGGCGGACCGTATGTGGCGTCGGAGTCTGCGCATCCACTGGCGGTCCTGCTCTGCGACGGCCACCAACGCACAAAAAGCCTCGTGGTCATCCATTGTTCCCCCCATGTTGACAACCCTCCCCCAATCGATGCCTGTTTCGACACGAACTGCGGCTTCAACTCCTGGTCACTATATCCGTGCCCCCAGTTTCTCGCTGGATAGCCGGGTCACCTGTCCCGAGCGACCCAGTAGGATCCCCCTCTGGGCACAGCGCTGAAACACGGTTTGGAGCATCCCATGAGCTCGACACATCTTGACCTCCCGATGCTGGGGCCGCCCAGGGCAGAGGAAGTCAGCGACGGGGTCTTCGCCTACATCCAGCCCGACGGCAGCTGGTTCATCAATAACACCGGGTTCATGATCGGTGCCGCGGGGGTCGTTAGCATCGACGCTTGTTCCACCGAGCGTCGGACCCGGGCGTACCTCGAGACCATTGGCGGCCTGACCGGCCAGCCCATCAAGACGCTGATCAACACCCACCACCACGGCGACCATACCCACGGCAACTACCTCTTCTCCACGGCGACCATCGTCGCCCACGAGGCTTGTCGGGATCAGGTGCTTGCCAGTGGACTGCCCGACTTCCACGGGATTTGGGACGACGTGGATTGGGGTTCGTTGGAACTGGCTCCTCCGTTTCTCACCTACCGCGACGCGGTGACCGTATGGGTTGACGACATGCCGTGCGAGGTCCGCCACGTTGGCGGCGCGGCCCACACCACCAACGACTCGGTCGTCTGGCTGCCAGAGCGGTCGGTCCTCTTCTGCGGCGACCTGTTGTTCAACCAGGGAACGCCGTTCGTGCTCATGGGGTCGGTGGCCGGAGCCATCGACATTCTCGAGACCGTCGTGCGGCCGTTGGGGGCACAGACGATCGTGCCCGGTCACGGCCCGGTCGCCGGCCCCGAGCTCATCGATCGGGTCGTGGACTATCTGCGCTTCGTCCTGGCCACGGCCAAGCGGGGCATCGAGGCCGGGGTGAGCCCCCTCGAAGCGGCCCGGGAGACCGACCTGGGCCGCTTCGCCGGACTCTCCGACGCCGAGAGGATCGTCGGCAACCTGCACCGTGCCTACGCCGAGCTGCAGGGCACACCCCGAGGTGGCGCCATCGACATCGTCGCCGCGCTGTCGGACATGATCGCCTACAACGGCGGCCGACCGCTGACCTGCCGGGCCTGAGCCCGGTTGGCGGGGTCAGCCCGCCGGTGGCCGCAGGCCTTCGCCGGCCATCGTGGATGTCCGGATCAGGATGGCCAGACGATGCTCTGGAGCTCGCTGTAGGTCTGCATCCCCCACTTGCCGTCCATGCGACCGACGCCACTCATCTTGAACCCACCGAAGGGCGTGTGTGCGTTGCGACCGGTGGTGTTGATGCCCACGTTCCCGGCCCGGAGCCGACGGGCCACCGCGTAGGCCCGAGGTGTGTCCTTCGAGAACACGTAGTCGTACAGCCCGTACGAGCTGTCGTTCGAGATGGCGATGCCCTCCTCCTCGTCGTCGAAGGGCACCACCACCACGACGGGACCAAAGATCTCATTTCGGACCACGTGCATGTCGTTGTCGCACTCGGCCAACAGGGTGGGAGCCACGAAATATCCTTTTTCCAAATGCTTGGGCTGACGGCCGTCCACGACGACCTCGGCCCCGGCGTCCCGGCCCGACGCGATCATGGCCTCGATCCGATCCCTCTGGACCCCGGAGATGACCGGGCCAACCACCGTGGCCGGGTCGAGCGGGTCACCGGTGGGCAGCGAGCGGGCCGCCTGGGCCAGGCCGTCCACCAGCTCCGGGTAGAGGGAACGGTGCACGACGACCCGGGTGGGAGCGGTACAGATCTGCCCGGAGTGGAAGGCCCAGACGCTGGTGATCGAGCGGATGGCCGTCGCGAGGTCGGCATCGGCCAGGACCAAGGCGGCGCCCTTCCCGCCCAGCTCCAACAGCAGGCGCTTCATCGTCCTGCCGCCGGCTTCGGCGATCCGCGAGCCCACCACCGAGCTGCCGGTGAAGCTGATCATGTCGATGTCGGTCGAGTCGACCAGGGCCGCACCGATCTCGGGTCGCGAACCCGTCACCAGGTTGACCACCCCCGGCGGGAACCCCACCTCCTCGAACACCTTCACCATTTCGATGATGCCCAGTGGGTCCTGGGGGGCGGGCTTGATGACCACGGTGTTGCCCATGGCCAGGGCGGGACCGACCTTGCCGGCCATGCTGGTGAGGGGAAAGTTGTACGGCGTGATGCAGGCCGACACGCCCACCGGCTGTCGGGCGGCGATGGCTCCGAGCAACGTCCCCGGTGCCAGCTGCGACGCCATCGACTCGCTTGGCGGCAATGGTTCGTCCCAGTCGCCCAAGGCCAAGTCGGCGTACTCGTACAGGCGGTTGGAGCAGCCGGGGACCTGTGCTCCGTCGGCCACGGCGAGGGTCGCACCGGTCTCGGCCTGCACCAGTGGGACCAGCTCGTGGTGGCGTTCGACCCAACGGTCCGCGGCAGCCCGGAGCAAGGCCGAGCGTTCCTTGCGGCTGGTCAGGGACCAGGACCCGAACGCGTGCTTGGCCGCTGCTGCTGCCGCGGCCACGTCGTCGACGGTGGCTTCGGGAGCGTGTCCGACGACCTCTTCGGTGGCCGGGTTGACGATCTCATAGGTGCCGCCGGAGGGCGTGACCCACTCTCCGTCGATATGCAGCTTGTAGTCAGCCCTGGCGTCCACCGTCGTCATTGTGCCCCCTTCGTCCTTGCTCCAACGTACCGCCGATCAAGGGCACGCACCGCATTGGCTCGTGGGCGTGGAGGGTCGTGAACTCCCGCGCCACGACGCGCCCTACCGGCTTAGGGTCCAGTTCAACACCCGCCGGACCCCGACCGAATTCCCGCCTACCAACGCTTCGGGGGATCGCTCCGGTTGAGGTCGGCCAGGTAGCGGTTGTACGCGGCCAGGTCCTCGTCGACCACCACCTTCACGCCGACCACCTGCGCATCGACCACCGGCTCGCCGTCGGAGATCACCTCGGGATGATCGTCGACCATGGTGGCGCCCATCAGTGCGGAGTCAGACAGCTTTTGGTCCTCTGACTCGAGGGCTTCGGGCTGCCTGCCCTGGGGCAACACCGGCGACCCAGGCGATGCCAGGCTGGCTTGGATCACGGCCGCCGAGAGCTTTTTGTCCAACGCCCACCCCGGAACCTCCTCGAGGGGCATGCCCGAATTGGCTGCAGCAGTCCGATCCCGGGCCGCCCAGAGCCTGGCCAGCGCGGTGGACTTCTCGTGGATCAAGCGCCACCAGACGTAGATGGCATAGACGCCGAACAAGGGCCATTCGACGGTGTATGCCCAGCTCAACGTGTTCCCGCTCCGAGCGGCGTCGAACTGCCACCGTCCGAGCAGAAAGAAGGTGGGCACCACGATGAGGACGAGCACGTGGAGGCCGATACAACGCCAGGTGAAATACTTGCGCATCTAACCGCAAGCGTACCCTCGAGGCCGGCGGGGGCACCATCGGGACGTGGTTCCGAGGCGGCACTCCCCCTCAGCGGCACTCCCCCTCAGGAGTCGAGGGCTCGTTTGAGGAAGCGAACGGTGAGATCCGTCCATGAGCTCAGATCGGAGGCGGTGGAAGCCACGTGGAGCTCGGAGTCGGGAAGCAGGGAGTGAAGCTCTTCGGCCGTGGACAGGGGATGGATCGGATCACCGGTCCAGGCCAGGATCAGGGCGGGAACGGCGATTCGGGCGATGTCGGCTCGGTCGGGGAAGTTGGCCCTGGTGGCGCCCCGCATGACCAGGGCCAGCCGGCCCGGGTCCCACGCCCGGGTGGCGGCAGCTTGGAGCTCGCGACGGCGATGGTCCCCCAGGTAGGGGTCGGGGGGGTCGAGCTCGGCCCGGGCTGCGATCACCGCTTCGACCCCCTCGGTCTCGATAACCGAGGCCGCCAACTCCCACTGCTCGGCCTGGGCCGCTCGAGTTTCCCACGCGGTCGGAGGGATGGCCAGGACCAGCGCCTTCACCCGCCCACCGCTGAGGACGCCGGCGTGGAGCGCGGTGCCGCAGCCCATCGAAGCGCCGGCTGCCACGTAGGTGCTGATACCCAGGGCGTCGGCCAAGGCCAGTTGATCCTGGGCCAGCTCCGACCAGCTGTAGGCGTCCAGATCGGGCGTCGACTCGGACTCACCGTGGCCTCTGGCGTCGTAGCGAACAACGGTGAAAGGGATCCGGTCCCAGTCGAGCAGTCCCATGTCAGCGTCACTGCACCGGTCCATCGAGAGCCCGTGACCCCAGATCAGATCGGGCCCTTCCCCTGATACCTCGGCCTCGACCTCGGCGCCGCGGATGATGAACCGTTGTGGGGCCATCGACGGGACGATTAGCTGGCCGACCGGCCCAGCGACGCCGGGTTCAGCGGCGTGGCCATGTCGTGGACGGCTGGCAACACCTTCTCGGCGAAGAGGCGAAGGCTTTTTTCCGCTTTGTCCTGGGGCATGCCCCCGTAGAAGACGTGGATCACCAGTGTCTCCAGGCTGATGGCCCACTGCAGGGTCTTGAGCTTGTCGATGATCTCGTCTGGGGTGCCGATGGGCTGGGTCTCGCGGCGACTGGCCACGCTGGCGTCGGCGTGACCGACATCGGCGGACTGGCGGGTGAGGTATTCCTCATAGCCCTTGACCCCTTCGAAACCCGGGTTGTTCCACTCGAAGTAGTGGTGCTGGGCGGCCAGTTGCTGGGCCCGGAAGTACTCCCACCCCTCCTCGGCTTCTGCGGAGGTCTCGGCGCAGTACATCCACAAGAGGGTGGTCGGCTGGTCTGGGGCCAAGCCGAGCTCGGCCCGGATCTCGTTGAAGCCCCGAACCTTGTCGGTCATGCCGGACAGATCGTCGTCGGAGACGAACATCTGTCCCAGGCCGTTCTCGGCAGCCAGACGCGCCGACTTGTCCGTGGTGAACGCGGCCTTGATGTTGGTGGTGAGCTCGCCTTTGTGGCGGCCCTGGGGTCGGACCGTCGTGGGCGGGATCTTGAACACCGGTCCGTCGAAGGTGAAGCGCTCGGCACCGTCGGCCGCCCGGATGGCGTTCACCACATCGTAGAAGTAGGCGTGCGACTCCTCGATGGGAATGCCCAAGGAGGCGTACTCGTGGGGGGCCACCCCGCGGCCGATCCCAAGGTGCAGACGACGGCCCTTCAGCAGGATGTCGAGCATGGAGATCTCGTGGGCCAGCCGTACGGGGTTCCACCACGGAGCGACGATGACCGCCGTTCCCATGTCGACGCGGGACGTGCGCCCGGCCCAGTATGCGAGCCATTGCAGCGGGTTGGGCTGCATCGAATAGGCCGAACCGTAGTGCTCGGTGGCCCAGATCGAGTCGAAGCCCAGGGGCTCGACCAGCTCGCCCATGTACAGGGTCATGTCCATGTTGACGTGGTCGGGGACGTCGGGCGGTCGTTCGTAGTCGCCGGCCATCAAGCGTGGCCAGTCGCCCTGGTTGTACCCCGTAACCATGACTCCGCAGTGCATCGCCTCTCCCGTCCGTATCCCGACAGCATTCCATGTCCGCACCATCGATGCGACACGGTTATCAGGTTTACCTCGTGACCCCCCGTCGAAGCCACTCCGGCAGGTCGGACGGGTTCAGGCCGGGGCGGCAAACCGCTTGCGGAGCTCCTGCTTCAAGATCTTGCCCATCGGATTTCGGGGCAGCTCAGCCACGATCTCCAGACGCTCGGGGATCTTCTGATTGGCCAGCTCATGGGACCGGCAGTGCTCCACCACCTCGACCAAGGTCAGTGTGTCCTCGCCCTCGGCCAGCACCACCACGGCGCAAGCCCGTTCGCCGGTGCGGGGATCGGGGACCCCGACGACGGCGACGTCGGCCACCTTGGGGTGGGTGTAGACGACGCCTTCGATCTCGAGGGCCGACAGGTTTTCGGCGTTCCGGATGATGATGTCCTTGGTCCGCCCGGTGATGCGCAGGTGGCCGCGGGGCCCGACCACGCCCAGATCGCCGGTCCGGAAGAAGCCCTCATCGTCGAAGGCGGCGGCATCCAAGCTGGCGTCGACGTAGCCCTTGAGCGCCTGTGGCCCCCGCACCAGGACCTCCCCCTCCTCCCCCGGTGGCAGCACGGTCCCGTCGAGGGACACAACCTTGAGGTCGATGCCGGGAAGGGCTCGCCCCTCGGCCACGGCGAGGTCCTCGTCGAGGTCGTCCATGAACGAGCCGGTGGCGATGGGGAACTCGGTCAGGCCCCAGGCCGAGAGGATCGGCACGCCGAAGATCTCCTTCATCTGGTAGAAGAGCTCGGGCGGCTTGGGTGCGCCGCCCGAGGAGAGCGAGACCAGATCGGGGAACAACGGCTCGGAGCCGTGGTGCTGTTGGGCCTCGGCGTAGGCGAGGAAGAACGGCAGCGAGCTGCCCAACCGGGTGGCGCCGTGCTCTGACATCACCAGCGGGCTCTTCACCGGGTCGAAGATCTCGATCATGAGAATCCGCGATCCGGTGTAAAGCGTGGAAACGGTGACGGCGAATCCCCCGACGTGGGTGTACGGGTAGGGCAGGGGCATGACGTCGTTGCTGCTGGCGTTGAGGATCGGCCCGTTGGCCGTGGACATGAGCGACCTGTCGGTGTGCCTGGCCCCCTTGGGGTCCGCGGTGGTGCCCGACGAGTAGAAGATGTGCCGGACCGGGTCGCCCTCACCGGTAGGCGGTGGCGGCAGTGTCGAGGGATCGCCGAGGGGCAAGCCGCCCCGGTCGATCACCAACGTCTCGCAGCCGTGCGTGTCGGCGACATCCTTGGCCAGGGCGGCATAGTCGAAATTGCGCCAGATGCTCGGGGTGATCAGCAGCCGGGCACCGGTCTGGCCCACGATGAAGCTGACCTCGCGCTGGCGCAGGATGGGGATGATGGGGTTCTCAACCGCCCCCAAGCGGGCCAGGGCCAACAACAGCACTGCGGCCTCGTGGGTGGTGGGGAGCTGCCAGCTGACCGGGGTCTCTGCGGTGATCCCCCGGGCGTACAGGGCCGCCGCCACCTGCTCTGCGGTGTCCCGCCACTGGGCAGCGGTCATGGTCCTGCCGGTGTCATCCTCCAAGAGCACCCGATCAGGCGTGGCCTCAGCCCGCTGCCGCAACAGGCCCCACAGCGTCGGGGGGTACGTGGGCAGGTCGGCCACCGTCAGTTCCGCCGCCGGCTTATCTCGCCCCACAGGCGCCAGGTCGGTCATTGATGTCCCCCTTGATCACGGAGTCGGTCGGGATCGGCTCTGCCGCCAACAGACGACAGAGAGCCGACCAGAACAGGCACGATAGCGGTCAGATCGGAGACCCGTGCCTACGTTCGCCGGTCAGTGGCCCCATCGGGGCGGCCGTCGAAGTACCGATCGAGCACCTGCGCGAACAGGGGCTCGTCGGGCTTGGTCCGCATGAACAACGTCATGGACGAGTGCAGCTTCTGAGCGTCGACACTCCCGAAGATCTGCTCGGCAGTGCGACCCTTCGTCGCTCCGGCAACCAGCCCGGCACACTCGATCAGCCTCGGGCCCAGCACGTCGTGACCCAGGTAGGCCCGTGCCTCCTCCAGCGATGTGATGGCGTAGGTTCTCGAGGTGGCGCTGTGCCCGAGGCCGGCGATCTGGGGGAACACGAACCACATCCAGTGGCTAGTCTTGCGGCCACGGCGCAGCTCTTCGAGGACGCGGTCGTAGGTATGGCCGGCGTCCTGGGCCTGAACGAAACGCTTGAGGTCGAACGGGTCGTCCACGTCAGAATCCCGAGACGACGACCCTGCCTATGGTGCGGCCGCTGCGTATGGTGCGGCCGCTGCCTATGGTGTGGCCGCTCTCGATGGCGACGATGTCGCCACCAGGCGGGTTGGCGCTCACACCGTGGCTGCGGCCCGAGCGTCAGCCACCAGCTTGTCGTCATCAGCCAGAAGGGCGTCGGCCAGATCACGGATCATCTCGACCACCTCAGCATGGGTTTCAGGATCCCACCCTTCCAACAGCTCGGTCATCGACTCACGGCGAGCGGCCGTCAGCTTCTCGATGACGTAGCGCCCGGTGGCGGTGACCACCAGCTTGTGGTGGCCGGTGACATCGACGTTCTCAACCGATCCCGCCGAGATCAACGAGATCACGGCGCCACGCAGGAGCTCGGGGTCGACCTTCAGCTGTGCGGCCACCTCTTCGACGGTGCAGCCCGGTCGGTCGGCCAGCCGGTAGAGCAGCCAGACTGCCCGCGGCTCGAGGTCGACGCCGGCCCGGGTGGCGAGCATCCCATAGAGCTCCCTGCGGTTCTCACGGCTGGCCGCCCGCTCGAGCAGCCGGCGTATCTCCTCCAGCGACGTGCGGGGCTTGGGCACACCCAGGTTCCCTGCCGGATCCGAGGTGCGGATGGACTTGCGCAGTTCGATCTCGGGCAATGTCCAGCTCAACAGGAAGGCGACGAAGGCGATGGGAACCCCGATGAGGAACATGGTTGAGACGGTGTGGGCGATGCCGTGGACCACACCGGACTGAAGGGCCGCGGGCAGCTTGTGGATGGCCGAGGGGTTGTCGGCATTGAGGCTGAACCCGCTGGGTGCCTTGGCCAGGTGCAGCGCGTCCAGGATGTTGTGAACCACGATATTGGCGAAGATGGCGCCGAACACCGCCGTCCCGAACGAACCACCGATCATGCGGAAGAAGGTCACCCCGGATGTACCCGTACCCAGCTCCTCGTAGGGCACGGCATTCTGGACGGCCACGGTGAGCACCTGCAGCACCAGCCCGAGGCCCAGACCGAACACCACCATGTACCCGGCCGTCGCCCACGCCCCGGTGGTCACCCCGATCAACGACATGAGGTACAGCCCGATCGTCATCAGCCCGGTGCCGACCACCGGAAAGACCTTGTAGCGCCCCCACCGGCTGACCAGCAGGCCGGAGCCGATGGAGGCGACCAGGAGACCGCCCATGAGCGGGAAGAGCCGCACCCCTGACAGGACGGGGCTGATGCCCTTCACGTCCTGGAAGAACAGGGGGATGAAGGTCAGGGCGCCGAACATGGCGAACCCGACGACGAAGCCGATGGCACTGGAAGCGGCAAACACTCTGTTGGTGAACAGTGGGAGAGGGATGACCGGTTCGACCGCCCGGCGCTCCGCCAAGAGGAAGAGGACGGTGAACACCACACCGGCGACGGCCAAGCCGATGATGAACGGCGAGGTCCACGGATAGGAGGTGCCTCCCAGGCTGGTGAACAGCACCAGGCAGGTGGCAGCCAGGGCCACGAGCACGGTGCCCAGGTAATCGATGACCCGGTGCACCCGGCTCAAGGCTCCGGGTAGGGCCAAGGTCGTGACCACCAAGGCGACCGCACCGATGGGAATGTTGATGTAGAAGATCCATCGCCAACCGATGGTGTCGACGAAGAAACCGCCGATGAGGGGTCCGATGACGGTGGTCACCCCGAACATGGCCATGAACAAGCCCATGTACCGGCCGCGTGCTCGAGGAGAGACGATGTCACCGACGATGGTCTGGGCGCCGATCATCAGGCCCCCGCCGCCCAGGCCCTGGATCGCCCGGAACAAGATCAGCTCGAGCATCGATTGGCTCAGGCCGGAGAGGGCCGAACCGATCAGGAAGATGACGATGGCGGCCTGGAAGAAGACCTTCCGCCCGTACATGTCGCCGAGCTTTCCCCACAGCGGCGTGGACACCGTCGACGCGAGCAGATAGGCGGTTACCACCCAGCTCAGATGGGAGGCGCCGTGCAGGTCCCCCACGATGGTGGGGAGGGCGGTGGACACGACGGTCTGGTCCAAGGCAGCCAGGAACATCCCCAGCATGAGCGCCCCGATGATGATGAGCACCCGGCGGTGGGGCATGTCTCGAACCGGTTCGGGTATCACCGGGGCCGTGGCCGTCTCAGTCATTCCGCCGCTCCTCGTTCGCCACTCGACCCCTCAGGCGACATTCCCGCAGTGTACGCCGAGCGACCGGGCATGAACCGGCCAGAGGTGACCGATTGGGTTACGTGAGACCCAGAGGGGTATCACCATGGGGGAGGCTCAACGGGTGATGTCGCGGCGACTTTGGTATAGGGCACTGGCGACGTTCATGTCCGTGGCGACAATGGCGGTCATCCTCAGCTCGTGTGGAGGCGCACCCGTTCTGGCCGGTTCCGTGTCCACGCTGACCTACTGCACCAACGGAGGCACGGCCCTCACGCTGCAGCTCTACCATCCCACTACCGTGCCCGAGCATCCTGTTCCCGTCGTCGTCTATTTCCATGGCGGCGCCTGGGAGCTCGGGACACCTTCGATTCAGGCCGGGACCCATTTCGGTGACGTCGAGTCGGATCTCGTCAATCATGGCTGGGACTTCGCCACGGTGCAGTACCGGCTGGCCCCGCAGTGGCCGTGGCCGGCGCAGATCATCGACGCCAAGTGCGCGATCCGGTACCTGCGAGCCTCAGCCGCGTTCTTGCACATCGACCCTTCGCGGATCGGCGTCTTCGGCTGGAGCGCCGGGGGCCAGCTGGCGGCGATGGTGGGACTGGCCGGCCCGAACGCCGGCTTCGACGTGGGGCAATACGTGGGCCAATCAAGCCGGGTGCAGGCCGTGGTCGACGAGTACGGGCCGGCGGACCTCGCCTCCCCGGGTTGGCTGTCCTCGCCCATCGCACCTCAGGTGGACCCGGCCGTCTTCGGGGTGACTCCGGGCAACGACACCGCAGCACTGGCCGCGGCCAGCCCCGTCACCTACGCAGGCCCGAGCGCGCCGCCCTTCCTCGTCATCCAGGGGTCCGAGGACTCGATTGTGGTGCCGCCACAATCGATCGAGCTGGTCGACCGATTGACTGCGGCACGGGACGAGGCGCGGCTGATCATGGTTCAAGGCGCCGGGCACGGTTTAAAGCAAGAAGGATCCTCGCCCATAGAGCCCGACGTCGTGACCCTGACGTCGGACGTCGCCTCCTTCTACTTCGCCAAGCTGGCCCAGCCGGGTTGACGGCGCGCCGTCGGGGTCCAGCCCTTCGGCACTCAGCGATGGGCGATGACGGGCACGTGCGAATACCCGGCGACGTTGCTCATGGTCACCCGTTCCAGCCCGTCTTCGACGATGTCATACCGGGGCCAGCGCGCCGCCATCTCGGAGATGGCGATCCCGCTCTCCATCCGGGCCAGAGCCGCACCGAGGCAACTGTGCACCCCGTAGCCGAAGCCCAGGGCGAGGCTGGAGGGACGGGTGATGTCGAAGCGGTCGGGATCGTCGAACGCCTCCTCGTCCCGGGTGGCCGAACCCGTGAGCAACAGCACGGGCTGATGGGCGGGAATGGTCACGCCGGCGATGGTCCGTTCCTCCAACAGGTATCGGCCGTTGTACTGACTGGGTGGCAGATAGCGGAGAACCTCCTCGACGGCGCCGGGGATGAGCTCGGGCTGATCCAACACGAGGCGCCACTGATCGGGATGGCGAGCAAAGAGGACGGCGGCGTTACCCACCAGCTTGGTCACGGTCTCGGCACCGGCCCCGGCCAACAGGGAGAGGAACCCGGCAATCTCATCGTCCTCCAGCCTGCTCGTTCCCTCGTCACCCCGGTCGACTTCGGCCTCGATCAGCCGGGTGATCATGTCGTCGGCTGGACGCTTCCTCCGCTCCTGCACCAACTGGTAGAAGTACATGCCGGATTCCAAGCCTGCCGCCTCCGCTTCGGCGGACGGGCTGATGCTGCCCTCGTCCCGGTGGAGCATGACGTCGAGCCTGAGCCGGATGTCCTGACGATCACCCTCGGGGATGCCCAGCATCTCGGAGATGATGTCGACGGGAAAGAGGGCGGACCATTGCTCGACGAGGTCGAAGCGCTCGGCATCGCCGATGGCGTCGGCAAAGCCGGCGATCACCCGACGGACCATGGGCTCGAGCTGGCTCACGGCGCGGGGAGTGAACACCCTGGTGACCAGGGCCCGCATGCGGTCGTGCTCGGGGGGGTCCATGAAGATGATCATCTTGTAGGCGATCTTCTCGGGGTCGCTGAGGAGATGTAGGTCGGTGCCGTAGCTGCTGGAGAAGGCGGCGTAGTCCTTGTGGGCGGCAGCGACGTCGTCCCACCGGGAAAGAGCCCAGAATCCGTACTTCTCGCTGAAGTAGACCGGGGCCTCGCTCCGCAGCCGTCGGTAGACCTCGGTCGGGTCTCCGAAGAACGAGGGGCTGAAGGGATCGAATTCCAGGGGCTCGTCTTCGATGGTCGATGGCGGCGACACTGACATGTGCTCGTTTCCCCCTGGCTCGACTCGCGTCTGGGCGGTGACTCGACCCGTAGCGTCAGCGTAGCGGTACCTGTTCAGCGGGCCCGAACGCGGTGAAGGGACCGGCGGGATCGTGGCCGGGCCGACCTACGAGTGGCCGTGCTGGTGCAGCTCGATGGCGTTCCCCGACGGGTCGACGAGGAATGCCTGGCGGTCGTCGTTGATGCCCATGGGGTCGCTGACCGCGACACCGTGACCTCGAATCTCGGCCACGGCATCGTCCATGTTGGTCACCAGCAAGGAAAGGTGCTGGCCCAGGTTCGGGGGCATCGGCGCCTCCAGGAGGTGCACCTGCTGACCACCGGCATCCAGCCAGGCGCCGTCTATGCCGAGTTCGGGTCGATCGGTCCGTTCCGAGAGCCCGAGCACCTCCGTGTAGAACGCGACCGATACGGCAACATCGTCCACGTTGATGGCCACATGGTCCACGCCCAGCGGCTTCAAGGCCGACGCCAGTCGTCAACATCGGGAAGCGGGTGTCCGAACAACCGGGCGGCATTACCGGCGGTGATGGCCCGGAGCTCCTCCTCGGGCAGGTGCCCCATGCTGGCGGCAACAACCGCTTGGGTGTCCGGCCACGTGGAGTCGGCGTGGGGATAATCGCTCTCGACCATGATGTTCTCGATTCCGATCACGTGCCGCAATGGTACAAGTGAAGGGTCGTCGATGCTGCAGAACCAGAAGTTGCGACGAAGCACCTCGCTCGGCAGCAGCGGCGACGGCCATGCCGTGCTGTTGACCCCCGATGCCGAGTGGGTGATGACGTAGTCGACGCGATCGATCAGCATGGGGACCCAGCCCATCCCGCCCTCGGACAGGGCAATGGACAGCTTGGGGAATCGGAGGGGCACTCCCGACCAGAGCCACTCGGCCGTGGCCACCAGCCCGTTGACCGGGAAGAGCGTCGGCAACAATTCAAACGGGGGGTCCGGCGATGCCACCGGCACCCATGACGAGGAGCCGGTGTGGAGGCACACCACCGTCTGGGTCTCCTCGCAGGCAGCGAGGACACGGTCCCAGTGGCCGGAGAAGATGGAAGGGAAACCCAGATGGGTGGGGAACTCGGGAAAGCTCACGGCGGCGAAGCCCCGTTCCGCATTCCGCCGGATCTCGGCCGCAGCCAGCTCGACGTCGGGCAGCCACGGAAGCTGCAGCGGGATGATCCGATCCGGATAGGTGCCCGCCCACACCTCGAGATGCCAGTCGTTCCAGGCCCTGATGCAGGCCAGACCCAGCTTGGGATCGGTCGAGCGAGAAAAGACCGCCCCGCAGAATCCCGCCACCAACGAGGGGAAGCACAGCGAGGCCCAGATCCCGGCCGAATCCATGTCGGCAACCCGGGCGTCGATGTCATAGCAGCCCGGCCGCATGTCCTCGAAGCGAGCCGGCTCCATGCTCCAGTCTTCCTTCGGTCGTCCGACGACCGCGTTGAGCCCGACGTTTGGATAGAGGCTTCCCTCATACACCCATGATTGGCGACCGCCGTCCAGCTCCACGATGCGAGGGGCGTCCTCGGCCAACCCTCCGGGCAGCCGCCCTTCGAACAGGTCGGGCGGCTCGATCAGGTGGTCGTCGACCGAGATGATGGGCACTCGGATCTCCCGCCGCTGGGGATCGGGAAGGAGCGCGTGGACAGGGACGCCGGCCTGGTTCATCGAACTCCTCGACCCCTCCCCCTCGCCGTACCCTCCGCTCGAAACTATCGTTGTTGTCGCTCAGCCGCAGAGCCAATCGGGGCAGCAGCGATCGGGGGAGGGATTCGAGTGCTGGATCTAGTGATCCGAGGGGGCACGCTGGTGGACGGGACCGGCTCCGCTCCACGAAGGGCCGACGTGGGAGTCCGGGACGGACGGGTGGTGGCCCTCGGCGCCGTCGACGAGCCGGCCCGACAGGTCATCGACGCCGACGGGCTCATGGTGGCCCCGGGTTTCGTCGACCTGCACACCCACTACGACGCCCAGCTCTTCTGGGATCCCACGGCCAGCCCTTCGCCGTTGCACGGGGTCACGACAGTGCTCGGCGGCAACTGCGGATTCTCACTGGCGCCGAGCGGACCGGACCACGCCGGTTACCTGTCCCGGATGATGGCCAAGGTAGAAGGGATGCCGCTGGCGGCGCTGGAAGCGGGGCTCGACTGGTCGTGGACGTCGTACGGCGAGTGGCTGAACCGCCTCGAGGGTCGGGTCGGGGTGAACGCCGGGTTTCTGGTCGGACATTCCGCCCTGCGGCGCACGGTCATGGGCGACGACTGCGTGACCGAGCGGGCCACTGACAACCACATCGCGGCCATGGCGGAGTCGCTCCACGCTGCACTGGCCAGCGGAGCCCTGGGCTTCTCCACCTCGCAGGTGCACACCCATCACGACGGCGAGGGGCAGCCGGTTCCCTCGCGAGCGGCGTCCCGATCCGAGATCGAGGCACTGGCGACCGTGGTGGCCGGCCACCCGGGGACCACCATCGAGATGATCGTCCAGGGTTGCCTGACCGGCTTCAGCGACGAGGAGACGAGCCTGATGACCGCCGTCTCCCGACGGGCGAACCGGCCGGTGAACTGGAACGTGCTCGGTACCTCGGCCACCGGCACCGAGCGCGCGGCCAAGCAGCTGGGGGCATCGGACACGGCAGCAGTTCGGGGCGGCACGGTCGTTGCCCTCACCCTGCCTCACAACATGCGCATCCGTCTCTCGTTCGAGGGAAGCCCCATCCTCGAGGGCCTCCCAGGCTGGAGCGAGATGCTGTCGCTCCCCACCGCCGAGCGTTTGATCGCCCTCCGGGATCCGGAGGTACGCCGGCGTCTGGACGAGGGAGCGAACTCGGAGGAGGCCGGCGTCCTCCGCGGCCTGGTGGCATGGTCCCGTCTGACGCTCGATGAGACGTTCGCCCCCGAGAACGCAGCCTACGAGGGCCGGACCGTGGGGGACGTGGCCACCGAACGCGGCCAGCAGCCCTTCGATGCCCTTCTCGACATCGTGGTGGCCGACGACCTCCGGACCGGCCTTCGGCCTCCCATGGCCGAATCGGATGCCGACTGGGAGGCGCGGGGGAAGCTGTGGCGCGATCAGCGCACCGTCATCGGTGGATCCGACGCCGGTGCTCATCTCGACATGATGTGTGGGGCCATCTACTCGACTGCACTGCTGGGAAACGGGGTGCGCCAGCGACAGCTCTTGAGCTGGCAAGAGGCCATTCACCTGCTCACCGACGTCCCGGCCCGGCTGTACGGGCTCAAGCACCGGGGGCGGGTGGCCGAGGGGTGGTGGGCCGACCTCGCGGTCTTCGACCCGTCCACCGTGGGGCACGGACCCGAGCGCAGGCGCGCCGACATGCCCGGTGGGGCCAGCCGCCTGTATGCCGAGGGCACGGGCATCGAGCACGTTCTGGTGAACGGGTCCGAGATCGTGAGGCACGGCAGCTTCACGGGAACACTGGGCGGCCAGCTCCTGAGGTCGGGCCGCGACACGGTGACGGTGGAAGCCGGCGCTGCATGGCGGCCCTGATGACCTGAAGGGAGCTCATGGCCGGCGACGATAGACGAAGTGGCCCTTGACCTAGTCGTCGGTGGGCTGCTCTCCTCGTTCGTTCTTCTCGTCGAGCAGCTCGAAGTTCGCGTGCAGCGCATCCTTCATCCGGGAAAGGTGCACAGCGAGCTCACCGATTCGTTCGCCGTGGAGCATGTACTGCGAAGGACCGACCTCCTCGAACACCCGGACATCCCAGACCGAGATGCCCTCGGACTCTCCGTCTTCGGCGAACGAGACGTCGATGATCGCCACCCCCCCGTCGAAGTCGTCGACCCACGCTGGCTCCTCACCCAACCGGCGAAGCTCGCCCACTGTGTTGACATCGAAGATGAACAGGCCTCCGTCGACCAGATGCCGATGGACCGCATCGAACATCGACTCCCAGTCGCCGAAGAACAACAAGTGGTTCAAGCTGTCGAACACGCAGATGACGACGTCGAATCGCTCCTCGAGGGAGAACGACCTCATGTCGACCTCGATCAGGCGGGCACGGGGAACCTTGGCCTGGGCCCGGGCCAGCATCTCCGACGATTGGTCGATGCCGGTCAGCTCGGGAACCGAGTCGAGCCGAACGAGGATCGATCCCGTGCCGCAGCCCAGCTCGAGCAGTGAGGTTGTGTCCGGGCGATGCCGTTGGATCCATTGGACGACCCGGTCGGCCCGGGGACCGGGGTCGTCCATCACCGCGTCGTAGAAGCGCGAGAAGACGTCATATTCGGTCACCCGGTCAACCGTGCCACAGGTTCGATGCACCGGGCACGTGCAGCGTCGACGAGCCTCAGCGGGGACCGAAGTCCCCCCTGAATCGATTCAGCGATTCCCGCACCACGATCTCGATGCAGGACAGCGTTTCCTCCACCGCTCGACGCTCGCCGAACTCCTGGACCAGGGACACCACATGGACGTGTCGATCGTCTACCTCAGCCTCGCTCCCCTCGGCAACACGACCGGCGATCACCAATACGGGAACGCCGCGAGCCGAGGCGTCATGCACCACACCGCCAACCACCTTGCCGGCGAACGATGTCAAGTCGAGCCTGCCCTCGCCGGTGACCACCATCTCTGCCCCGACAAGGTGACGACGGAGCCCGACGCGTTCGGCTGCCAGCTCATAGCCCGACTGGAGCCGTCCCCCCAGTGCGACCACCGCGCCACCGAGGCCGCCTGCGGCTCCGGCGCCGGGAATACCACGCACGTCCACCCCGTAGTCGATCTCATAGCGGGCAGCCAGCGTCCGCAGCCGGTCCCCCAACTCCACCACCTGTTGGGGAGTTGCCCCCTTTTGGGGAGCAAACACCGCCGCTGCTTCGATGAAGGAGGTCTGCACGTCACAGGCGCCGATCAGTGACACCCCACCCAGTCCGCCTGCGTCCTCGACGGCGCGTATCGCTCCCCAGCCGCCGTCGGTGGTAGCCGACCCACCCAGCCCCACCACCACCGTTCCCTCGCGGCCCACGGTTGTGGCCGCGGCCACCATGAGCTCGCCGGTGCCGCGCGTGGTGGCGTTCACCGGATCATTCCCTTCGGCCCCACCGGCCACGAGCAGGCCGGATGCTCTCGACATCTCCACGATTGCCCGACTACCGTCCACACGCCACAGTGCCTCGACTGCCTCGCCGAGTGGTCCGGTGACCCTCGTGGTCTCGAGGCGGGAGCCCGCAACATCGAACATCTCGAGCAAGCCCTCGCCTCCGTCGGACACGGGGACGGAGCGAACCGACCATCCTCGGGACGATGCGGCCCGCCCGATGGCCTCGACCACCTCACGAGCCGTGGCCGTACCCCGAAACTTGTCGGGCGCAGCTACGAGCAGGGGCATGCTGAGGGTCCGCCGACGGAATCCACGCCGACGGAATCCATGCCGACGGAATCCATGCCGCCGGCTCCCCATCCCGTCACGTCGGTGGTGTGGTCCATGGGGTCGGGCTCCGTCGGTCGTCGAGCGGTGGGGATGTCGTCGATGCTGCCGAATCACCGTACCTGTCCGCCACGGGTGCAGGCGTGATCGACCGATAGGATTCGACTCGTGGACGCACCTACCGACGTCAAGCAATCAGTTGATGGACGGCGAGCTGAGGGGCGCTCAATTCGCACGTCGATACCGCGCTCGGCCCACGGCGAGTGGAGCCCGTCCTCGGATCGCGCCAACCCCCTTGAGATCCTGGAAACCCAGGCCGAGACGCGCTTGGCCGAGCTGGGCCTTATCCGCTACGAGCGCATGGCCGAGTCGCCCTTCGCCTTCTTCCGGGGCGCCGCCGCCGTCATGGCCATGGACCTGGCCGCCACACCGACGTCGGACATTCCCGTCCAGGCCTGTGGCGACGCCCACGTCAACAACTTCGGGTTTTTCGCCAGCCCGGAACGCAACCTTGTCTTCGACATCAACGACTTCGACGAAACGGTCCCCGGCCCATGGGAGTGGGACGTCAAGCGCCTCTGCGCCAGCCTCCACGTTGTCGCCCGCCAACGAGGCTGGTCCAGCGCCGACTGCGACGTCGTGGTGACCGCAGCGGCTCGCACCTATCGCCAGCGCATCTCCGACTACGCGTCGTGGCACACGCTCGACCTCTTCTACGAGCGAACCGAGATCAAAGAGGTTGTCGAGCACTTTCCCGTGCAGCACCGTTCCGGGGTGAAGCGCTACGTCAAGCGGGCAAGGCGCAAGGACCACCTGCGCGCCGTGACCAAGCTCACCCAGGTCGTCGACGGGGAGCGTCGCTTCATCGACGATCCTCCCCTGCTCGTCCACCTCGACCGCACCGAGCACGACATGGAAGAGGCCATGGGCCTGATCGGCCGTTACCGGACCACACTGTCCGATGACCGTCGGTACCTGTTCGACCGGTACCGGTTGCTCGATGTCGCCCGCAAGGTCGTGGGGGTGGGTAGCGTGGGCACGCGTTGCTGGATCGCCCTGCTCGCCGGTCCCGATGACACCGATGCCGATTTCATCGTCCTCCAGGCCAAAGAGGCCCAGGCATCGGTGTTGGAACCGTACGTGGGCGACTCGATGCTCGGTCACCACGGGAAGCGGGTGGTCGTCGGACAGCGGCTCATCCAGGCCGCCAGCGACATCTTCCTGGGCTGGGCAGAAGGCCCAAGCACCGGTCACAGCTACTACGTCCGTCAACTCTGGGACTTCAAGGGTCAAGGCGACCCGATGGTCATGGACCTCGACAACCTCAGCCATTACGGCGCATTGTGCGCCTGGATCCTCGCCCGCTCCCATGCCCGTACCGGCGATGCGGTCAAGATCACCGGCTACCTGGGCAAGGCCAAGACCTTCGACCGGGCCATTGCCGAGTTCTCCCGGCGCTACGCCATCAACAACGAGGCGGACCACGCACGACTGGTCGACGCCCTGGCCCGAGGGCTCTATCCGGTGACGGCCGTCTGACCGTCGCTCGGTGACGGGAGCAGCCGTCGTCGCCCGGGATGGATGCTCAGGCCACCACGCCGGCGGCCCGCAGGTCGGCGATCCGGTCGACCATGCCCAGCTCGCTCAGGACTTCGTCGGTGTGCTGGCCCAGTGCAGGTGAGGAGTCGGTGGTGTGGGCCGGGGTGCCGCGGAACTGGGCCGGATGCCGGGGAAAGCGGGTCCGCCCGACGACGTGGTGATCCCGCTCCTCGAACATCCCCACGGCGACGGCATGGGGATCCCGCGTCAACTCGTCAGGGGAGAGGATCATGGAGAACGGGATGCGTTGGGCCTCGAAGCGCGTCGTGGCCTCGGCCATCGTGAGGTTGGCAGCCCGTGCGTAGCACATGTCCACCAGCTCGGACGTGTAGTCCCTGTTCTTGTTGCGCTCACCGACCGTCGCCATCCTCGGATCATCCCAGCCCTCGACGTCGAGGGCCCGGCACATCCCGGCAAAGTCCTCGGCCGACGTGGGAGTGACGATTCCCCAGCCGTCAGTGAAGCGCATGGGGTTGAAACCAGCCACAAAGCTCGAGTTTTGCGAGTGATCGGACTCGAGTAGCACTTCGTTTCCGGCCGAGTCGGCCCACAGGAACGAGGTCACCGCGTCCATCATCGCCAGCTCGACGTGCTGTCCCCCCCTACCCATCGCCCGAGCGAGTAGGGCGGCGGTGACGGCTTGAGCAGCGTAGAGGGCGGTGACCTTGTCGGCCGCTGTCTGTCGCAAGAAGACCGGGACTCCGTCGGCCGGATCAGCCTGGTTTGCGGCCATGCCGGCGTAGGCCTGGCCCACGGTGTCGTAGGCGCTGCGGTCACGATAGGGGCCTTCGGCGCCGAAGCCCGACAACGATGTGTAGACCACCTGGGGGTTTACCTCGCGCATCGCCTCGTACCCGAGGCCGAGCCTGTCCATGACGCCAGGACGAAAGTTTTGGAGGATGACGTCAGCCCGCTTGGCCAGGTCCTTCACGATGGCCACTCCGTCGGCCGTCTGGATATCGACGGCGATCGATCGCTTTCCCCGGTTGCACATCAGGTACAGCGCGCTCATGCCGTTCACCGACACGCCGATCCATCGGGCGATGTCGCCGATGCCCGGCCGCTCGACCTTGATAACTTCGGCGCCCTGATCGGCCATGAGGGTGGCAACATAGGGACCGGTGAGCGCGATGGACAGGTCCAGGATGCGAATACCTTCCAGTGGCCTCGTCATTCCGTGAACTCCTTGTTCGTGCGGGGCCGGCCGTGCGGGCCGCTGTAGGCCAGTCCCCATGCCGGTTGCACGGCGAAGTCGGGCACGACAACGCGCGAGCGGGCGGCCAGCCACGAGCCGATCAACGCGTCCTCGGCACCGTAGTCGAACGGGTCGGTGAGTATCTGCTCCTCGATGCCCCCTCGCTCCGGGGGGTTGTCGGCCAACCAGCGCGCCGTCCGGGCCACGGCCTGGCGGGCGGGCACCACGTCGCGATGGCCGAGCTGGTGATGAAGACGGGCCAGGTCGAGCACCCGGTGGGTGGGGAGGGGCTGGGCCAGCAGCGGCCATGCCGGCACGGCCAGGTCGAAGGGCATCGACACGATCTCGAGGTCCGCCCCGAGCTCTTCCGTGCACAGCTCCACCATCTGGCGCACGGTCAGCACTTCCTCGTCCCCCACGTTGCACACCATGCCCGACGATCGGTCGGGATGTTCGATGCCGAGCACCACGGCCGCGGCACAGTTCTCGGTGTAACAGTGGTGGTGGAGCGTCAGCCCCTCATCGGCCACGATGATCTGCCGCCTGTGGTCGAGGATGCGCCGGACCACCGACCACTCGCGTGGAACCGGCTGGTAGGGCCCGTAGAGATAGGGGTAGCGGAAGTGGGCGGCCGTGGGATGGGCCTCGAACACCGCAGCTTCGGTCCGCACGATGCGATAGCCCTTGTCATCGATGGACGGATCCTCGATGAGGTCGGCATCCTCTCGAACGGGGACCGGCAGACCGGTCGGGTGATGCTGCCAGGCATCGGTCCAACCCCGATAGGCGGGCACGCCCCCGACGGACACGAAATGAGCGCACAGCCCCCTGGTGACCGACGCGATCATCCGGAGGCGGCCGTACATGGCCAGGATCACGTCCCACGAAGTGCCCGCCACTGCCTGGGTGAACGACGTCTCGTCGTAGGGGTCGGCGTGGATGTGGGCCACATCGGGTGGTGTCTCGGGGCGCTCATGAAGGCCGCGGTGAAGGATCGACACATCGTGGCCATGGGCCACCAGCCGATTGACGATGGGAATGCCGGTGGGGCCCGTGCCGCCGACGATCAGGATCCTCATGGCGGCCGGTTCGAGCACGGCAATCACCATATGTTGCCGAGGCTCAGCGAGCATGAGAGCTGTGCAATCACCCACTGATCCCATCGCATCCCATCGACAACACCAGGTCGGCCAGGCTCGGAGCCGCCTCGGGGTTCAGATCTGCCTAAGGTAAGTCGTCGCACGACTCCGGCCGGTAGGACCGACAGGAGGTCGAGGTAAAGGGGGTAGACGATGGGGTTGAACCTGGCCGGCTGTCGCACACTGGTCACCGGTGCGTCATCGGGCATCGGTGCCGGGCTGGCCGAGGCCCTGGCCGCGCACGGGGCCATCGTAGGCATCTGCGCACGGCGGACCGACCGGCTGGCCGAAGTCCTCGGTCGCTGTGTCGAGCACTCACCGGAGAGTCGTATGTGGACCGTCGACCTGGCTGACGTGACGGCGGTGGATGAGTTGTCCGTCGATGTCGTCGATGCCTTCGGAGGTGTCGACTTGTTGGTGAACAACGCCGGCATCCCCAAACGGCGGCACACCACGGCTCTCGACATCGAGACCATCACCCAGGTCATGGACATCAACTACCTCTCCCCCATGCGCCTGACCATGGCCCTCCTGCCCCAGATGCTGGCGCGGGGATCCGGTACCATCGTCAATATCTCCTCCATCGCCGCCACCCTGAGTGCCCCGGGCGAAGCGGCCTATGACGCCTCCAAGGCCGCGCTGACGGCCTTCTCCGAAGCCATGGCGGTCGACCTGTGGGAGACGGGGATCAAGGTGATGGTCGTCTATCCCGGCGTGATCGACACCGACCTGTTCAGCCTGCCCGACAACGATATCCCCGACCTTCCCGTGCCGGCCGAACCGGTTTCCGTCGCCGTCGACGCCATCCTCGGCGGCCTGGCCTCGGAAGCGGCCCAGGTGTATGTGCCGGAGTACTTCGCCGGCATCGCCGCCTCGAAAGCACAGGACGTCGGGGAGTTCCTGAAAGGCACTGCGGCCTACCTCCGCCAGCAGCGCGCCGAAACAGGGACCTGACGCTGCTGGGGCCGCGTGAAGCTCCTACCGGCTCAGTGGCGTGGCGGCGATCAGTTGATCAACGGGTCCCGGGGCAGCCCGAGGATTCTCTCGGCGATCTGATTGCGTTTGATCTCCGAGGTTCCCCCGGCAATCGACATGGCCCGGTGCATGAGCACCATCATTCCGGAGATGGCAGCAGGCCCTTCCAGGAACGCGCTGTCGGGGCCGCTCAACGCGTTGAGGATCGCCGCCGCCTCGTGGCCGTTCTCCGACAAGACAAGCTTGGTAACGTTGCCCTCAGCACCGGGGTCGACGCCGGCCACAGCCCGATGAGCGCGGCGCAGGTTCAGTACGTCCATGGCCTGGGAGCTGGCGATGGCGCGACCGACGCGGCCAGCGCCGCCGGGAAGGCGTTCGGGGTGTGCATCGAGCGGGGCAATGAAGGCCTCGACGGGCAAAGACATACCACCTTGGCCGCCGCCGATGCTCACGCTCTCGTTTCCCAGCGTGGCCCGGGCCACCGTCCATCCGCCGTCTACGGTCCCGACGACATCGTCATCGGGGACGAACACGTCATCGAAGAAGATCTCGTTGAACTCGGCGTTGCCGGTCACCATCCTCAGCGGTCGGACCGCGACCCCTTCGGCTTTCATATCGATAACCATGGTGGTGATGCCCTGGTGCTTGGGAGCGTCCGGATTCGTCCGTACCGTGGCCAAGCCGAAGCTGGCCCGGTGGGCGCCGCTGGTCCAGACCTTCTGGCCGTTGATCAGCCAGCCACCGTCGACGCGGGTGGCTTTGGTCTTCACCCCCGCGGCATCGGAACCGGCGTCGGGCTCGCTGAACAGCTGACACCAGATCACCTCTTGGTTCAAAGCGGGGCGCACCCAGCGAGCGACCTGGTCCTCGGTGGCGTGCTGGACCAACGTGAGGATGACCCAACCGGTGATCCCGTAGGCGGGTCGCTTGATCGAGGCGGCAGCGAATTCCTGCTCGACCACCAGCTGCTCGACGGCGCCGGCATCTCGTCCCCAGGGCTTGGGCCAGTGGGGCATGACGTAGCCTGACTCGATCAGGGCCTGGCGCTGGGCATCGACATCGAGGTTGCGCACTCGGGCCACGAACGCACGGACGCTGTCGCGGATCGGCTCGGCCTCGGGCGGGAGATCGATCGAGCGCACGCGGCTGACGCCTCGTCGGACCAGATCGGTGACGTCGGTGGCCGCCGCTTCGGCATCGATAATGGACTCGATGGCGGTGGCCCGGCGCAGGTAGAGGTGTGCGTCGTGCTCCCAGGTAAAGCCGATGCCCCCGTGGACCTGGATATTGAGCTGGGCGTTCTGGTCGGCAGCGGGCACGGCCAGGGTGGCGGCCAGCGCCGCTGTGTAGGTGAGTTGGTCACCCCCGGTCTCCCCCGCCCGGGCTGCGTCCCACACCGCGGCCGTGGCCAGTTCGGCCGCCACCGCCATATTGGCGCAATGATGCTTCACGGCTTGGAAGGTGGCGATCGGGAGCCCGAACTGCTCGCGCACCTTGGCATAGGCGCTGGCTTGCTCCGTGCATTCCCGGGCGATGCCGGTGGCCTCGGCGGCCAGGAGCAGGCGGCCCAGGTCCACGAGGACCTGAGCGGCACCGGCAATGACCTCCACCGGTGCCCGCTCCAGGGTCATCCGAGCCGAGCGCCGGGTGGGGTCGAGGTTGGCCGGGACCTCCACCGTCACGCCGGTAGCCGATGGGTCGACGATGGCGACGTCCTCCCCCACCGGCACCAACACCAGATCGGCCAGGGCGCCGCCGAGCACGACGAAGGCGGACCCGTTGGCCAAGCCGTCATTGACCTCGACCGCACCGCTCAGGGCCACCGAGCCCACCGAGGAGCCGTCCACCAGCCCGGGCAGCAGGCGATCCTTCACATCCGACGAGCCGGTCGCCGCGATCACCGCGCTGGCCGCCACCGTTGGCACGAATGGACCGGGAGCGACGGCCCGGCCCAGCTCCTCGACCACGATCACCAGCTCGGGCAGACCGAAACCCGAGCCGCCGTACTCCTCGGGGATGTGCAGCCCAAGCCATCCCAGCCCGGCTACATCGGCCCAGAAGGCGGGCAACCCCTCGCTCTCCGCCTCGAGCAGGTCCCGGGCGGCACCGCGGGCGCCGTTCTTGAGGAGGAAGTCCGACGCCGTCTGGGCCAGGGTGCGGTGGTCATCGGTAATGGCGATCGACATGCGGTGGTTCCCTTGTTGGTGGTCGGGCTCAGCTATTTCGGAGCGAATCGCTGCCCGGCGTCGAGGCGGATGGTCGAGCCGTTGAGCATCGGGTTCTCCACGATGGCCGCCACCAGGCGCCCGTACTCCTCGGGCTTGCCCATGCGCTTGGGGAAGGCCGCGTCCTTGGTCAGCACCTCGGCGAACTCATCGGGAATGCCCTTGGTGATCCCGGTGGTGAAAAGGCTCGGGGCGATGGCCACAACACGAATACCCAGGCTGCCCAGATCGCGGGCCATGGTGAGGGCCATCCCGGCGATACCGGCCTTTGCCGCCGTGTAGGCCACCTGCCCGATCTGGCCCTCGAATGCCGCGATCGAGGACGTGTTGATGATGATGCCGCGCTCGCCCTCTTCGGGTTCATTGGTCGACATGGCAAAGGCCTGAAGACGGTTCAAGTTGAACGTGGCGATGAGGTTCAGCTCGATGACCTGCCGGAACTCGCCCAGGGGGTGCGGTCCCTTCTTGCCCAGCGTGCGGGCGGCCACGCCACCCCCGGCCGTGTTCACGGCGATGTGCAAGCCCCCAAGAGCTCCGACCGCCTCAGCCAGCACTCGCTCGACCGCCTCGTCGTCGGTGACATCGACGGCGTGGAACGACCCATCGAGGCCCGAGGCGACTTCGGCCCCGGCCGACGTGGGGAGATCGACGATGGCCACCGATGCACCCCGCTGGTGCAGAAGCTCGGCCGATGCTCGGGCCATCCCCGAGGCCCCTCCGACGATCATGGCCAACTTGCCTTCGATCTCCACTCCAGCTCCTCTCTCGGGTGGGCGCCGCCCACCAGTCCATGCACCGAGCCCAGCTCGATGACGAGTGCACCACAACGTTCCCCGACGGGTACCCCCCACGGGCGAATGCGTCCCGACGATGGTACTCGGCCGCCGGTGGCCGGCTCAGCGCCAGCTCACAAGGGTCCGGCGGCTACCGCCGCACCCAGGCGATCACAGGCGCTCGATGATGACGGCCGGGGCCATGCCCCCCGCCGCGCACATGGTGACCAGGCCGAACTGGCCGTCTCGGCGGTCCAGCTCATCCAGGGCCGTGCCGATGAGCAGGCTGCCGGTGGCCCCAATGGGATGGCCGAGGGCGATGCTTCCCCCATTGACGTTGATCTTGTCGCGGTCGACGTCGAGGTCCCGGATGAACTTCTCGGCCACGACGGCGAAGGCCTCGTTCACCTCGAAGATGTCGATGTCGCCGATGCCCAGTCCCGCCTTGGCCAGCACCTTCCTCGCTGCCGGGACCGGTGCGTTCAACATGAGTGTCGGGTCGTCACCGATGTTGGCGATGGCCACCACCCTGGCCCGAGGAGTGAGGCCGTGAGCAGAGGCGTAGGCCGGGCTGCTGAGCAGGATGGCAGCAGCACCGTCGACGACACCGGACGAGTTTCCGGCGTGGTGCACGTGGTTGATCTTGAGATCCGGGTACCGGCGAAGCACCATGTCGCGGTAGGTGGTACCGGCCTCATCGAGGGGCATGTCGGCGATGGCTTCGAATGCGGGAGGCAGCGCGGCCAGGGTCTCGGTCGTCGTACCCGGTCGGGGGTACTCCTCACGGTCGAGGGCCATCGACCCGTCCTGGTGAAACACGGGCACCAGGCTCCGATCGAACCGGCCCTCTTTGATGGCGACCTCGGCCCGACGCTGTGATGCAGCGGCCAACTCGTCGAGGGCGGTGCGGTCGACGCCCTCGATGGTAGCGATGGCGTCAGCAGCCACACCCTGATTGGTCTGCGGATGTCGCTCGCGGAGGCGGGTGTTGCCATTGTCCATGAACGGTGTCCGATGGGCGGGGGCGTTCGCCGCGTACGAGGACATCATCTCGGCGCCGCCGGCGATCACGACGTCTTCGAAACCGGCGATGATCGACCCGGCAGCCAGGTTTACCGCGGTGATACCCGACCCACAGAACCGGTCCAACGTGACCCCGCTGGCCGTCACCTCGTAGCCGGCGTCGAGGGCGGCCATGCGACCCATGTCCCCGCCCTGCGAACCGGATTGCATGCTCGTGCCCCAGATGACATCGTCCACATCGCTGGTATCGAGATCGTTGCGCTCGGCAATAGCAGCGAGCACTGTTGCCCCGAGCTGTTGCGGATGGATCTCCGCCAGCGCGCCCTTGCCTACCTTGCCGATCCCTCGTGGTGTCCGACAGGCATCGATGATCCAGGCCTCGTTCACAGCGTTACCCCATGTTTCGTTCGACGATCGGCGCTCAGCCTACCTGTGGAGGATCGGCAGCGTCCCGTCGCAGCCTGCGCCGGGCGGGCCGCGACCTTACTCGGTGAGGGCGGGATCCTGTTGCAGCTCGATGGTGTTCCCCGACGGGTCCACGATCCAGATCTGCACGGTTGTCCCCTGGGCACCCCGGGTGTAGTCGATCCCCCGGGCTTCGAGCTCGGCCACGGCGGCGTCGAGGTCCTCCACGCCGAAGCAGACGTGCGGCCCTGCCGGCCGGATGGGTCCGGGGC
>DASXMT010000527.1:0-2650 GCA_036495505.1 Acidimicrobiales bacterium
GTCCTCGACGATGTCGGCTACTCGGCGATGAGCTGTTAGGGGGGACCTATCGAGACCCCCAACATCGACCGGATAGCGGCGTCGGGCGTGCGCTACAGCCAGTGGCACACCACGGCACTGTGCTCTCCTACCCGCTCATGCCTTCCTTACCGGCCGCAATCACACCCGGAACAGCATGGCGTGCATCACCGAAGCGGCAATTGGCTTCCCTAACGGGAGCGGCATGATCCCACCTGAGAACGGGATGCTGCCCGAGATCCTCAGCGAGCGGGGTTGGAACACCTACATGGTCGGCAAATGGCACCTTTGCCCGACCGATGAGATGAGCCTTGCCTCGACCCGGCGCAACTGGCCCACTGGTCGTGGAGCTAGTGGGAATCTGGTTCTCCGAGGCCGGGGCGAACGGCGCCTTCCCCTTGGACGACCGCTCGGCGGTCGAGATCTTCAATACCCCTCGACCCCAGCTCACCGCGGAACGGAACCGCTACGTCTACCGCCCTCGGCCGTTGACCACAACTACGAGGCATCCATCCCCCAGCCAGGTCGGTGCTGGCGGATGGTCTAGGAGGGCGACGGCACCGGATCGGCCCACGTTTTGCCCGGAGCAGCTCGCCCGATACAGGGGCACCCCTTGTTCTTCGGTAGCTCCCGCGACTCTCTCCTCGGCCGGGAGTGAGACACTATGAAAATGCTACCTTCAGCAACGGCCAGCCGAGCGTCAGCCGGCAACAACCCCTCCCCTTCGGGCTGGAAGCGGTACGTCGCGTTTGGAGCATCGTGACGTGAGGTCATGACGCGACGAACCCCCGCCGGCAGTAATCCGGCGGGGGTCTCCCCGGCCTGTGGGCTCACCCTCGTCCAGCGCCATCGCGGCCCGGAGGGCACGGCGCCGGTGGTCTCGGCCACGTCGGCCAAGGTGCCGCAAACCCTGGTCGGCCTCTGCGGCTCTGCGGGCACCGTCGCCCTCAGCTACCTCGTAACCGGCAGCGAGGCCCTCGACTACGGGGCGGGTGCTTGTTATCCGCCCTCTCGACGGCGGCCATCCTCCTCGGCGCGGTGTGCGTAGCCAGAGGGCCCATCGCCACCGTGCTCTCGCTTCGTGCGCTGGTGTGGATCGGCACGGTCTCCTACGGCGCCTACCTCTGGCATGTCCCGGTCTTCATCGGGCTCGACGCCGCTCGCACCGGCCTGGCCCTGGCGACCGCCCGGTTCGCCACCACCCTCGTGCTCGCCGCTCTCAGCTACTACCTCATCGAGCGCCCGATCAGGGAGGGGGGGTTGTGGCGCACCCTGAAGGCCGCGTGGCCGGCGGCGCTGGCCATGGGGGCCACCGTGGTCGTCATCGTGGCCGGGATGGTGACGCCGGCGGCCCCGGCCGTCAACGTGTCATCCGTGGGACACATCCCGTCGGCCGAGCGCCAGGCGCTGCAGGCGGCCCACGCCTTCACCACCCGTCCGGTTCGGTTCATGTTCGTCGGCGACTCACTGTCGGTGACTATGGGGGTCGGCTTGGAGGTCGACACGGTGCACCGCTGGGGCGTCGACGTGATCAACGAGGGCAAGTTGGGTTGTGACCTCGACGATCTTCCCACCATCTCCACCACCAACGGCCAGGAGGACCTTCCCGACCAGAGCGTCTCCCAGTGCTCCCACTGGGAGACGCTCTGGTCCGGTGAGATCGACGCGACCCGGCCCGAAGTCGTGGGTGTGCTGATGGGCCGGTGGGATATCCTCAACCATGTGGACGGCAACCGGCTCGTCCACATCGGTGAGCCGGCGTGGGACGTGCATCTCACCGACGAGCTTGACCACGTGGTCGCGGTGTTGTCGGCCCACGGGGCGAAAGTGGTCTTGTTCACCATGCCCTACATCGATCCGTCCAACGAGACGTTGAACGGATCGCTCTCGCCCTACGACAGCCCGACGCGGGTGGACGAGTGGAACCACATCCTCGACGTAGTGGCGGCACACCACCGCGGGGTGGTGACGGTCATCGACCTCAACCGGATCCTCGACCCCCACGGGCACTTCCAAACCGACGTCGACAGGGTCGTCGTCCGGTGGCCGGACGGCATCCACATCTCGAAGCAGGGCGCCGAATGGCTGCAGCCCCGCGTCCTCCCGACCATCGCCCAGCTCGGCCTGGACGCCCGTGCGACGATGCAGCAGCGTTCGACCCAGACGCCTGATTCCGAGAAGGGCAGAGCAAAAGCGGCGGTGAAGGCCACATGAGGGCCTGCCTCGCTCTTCCACCACATCGACGGCGAAGGTCAACTGCCAACGGTCGGGAGCGTCGCCCGCGAAAGAGAGCGTCGGGAGCTCGGAGCGTCGCTGGCAGCACTCCAGGAACCGGCGGACAGGCTCACGGCGATGGCCGGGCGCCTTGGCGGAGTGCTCACCGTGGATCGCGTCGTACGAGGGGAGGACGTACGCGAAGGTGACCGAACTCAGAGGCACCAGGACAATACGTCCCGTCCGGGGCGGCCCGGATAATGGCTGACCCCCACAGCCAGATGTGGCATCTATCCGTGCCATGATTCTGCACAGGGAGTCGAGTGGCGCGGGCCGCGGGTTGGCCACATGGGAGCGCACAAAAGGAAGGGGTGACGGTGCAAAGGACTAAGCGATCCATTGCTGCTGTGGTGATGAT
>DASXMT010000528.1:0-3938 GCA_036495505.1 Acidimicrobiales bacterium
TGGTGCTGCCACAGGTCAACCAGCGCATAGAGCAGATAGACGAGGAAGATCCCGGCGAAGAAGCCCCAGCGCCGTTCGAATTCTCGCCGCTCGTTCGTTTCGAACTCGGCGGGTGCGACCGTTCTGAGCTGCGGGGTCATCGCGATGTGAGGCTAGCCGTCGAGGTCACGATTTGGCCGAGTTCCGCCGGTAGGCCCTGGCGGCGAACATTGCGAGAATCCCGGTCCACGCGGTCAGCACCGCCACTCCCTGCCACCCGACCCACGATCCGATCAGCGCCTGACGGCCGGCCTGGGCGACCCAGTACATGGGGAGCGCCTTGATCACCTCGAATATCCAATGGGGGAACACGGTCACCGGAACCCACAACCCACCGAGCAATGACAGCAGCGAGTAGACGGCACCAGAGATGGCCTGGACGCTCTCTGCCTTGGCCATGTACCCAACCCAGATCCCCAATGCAGCCACGGGAAGAAGGGCAAGGAGGATGGACAGGCTGGTCATCAACCAACGACCGGCCGACAGGTGCACATGCGAAAGCAACCCTCCGGCCAGGAAGACAAGGACCAACGAGGGTACGGCGACGGCGAACCCGGCCAAACCGTTGCCCGCCACATAGGCCCGCCCAGTCAAAGCCGTGATCCGGAGCTGGCGGTTCCAGCCGATGGCCCGCTCGAAGGCGATGGCGCCGCCGGTGGAGAAAACACTGCTCATGGCCCCGAACGTGGCCATCGACACCATCACGTAAGCGGCCACGGTGATGCCACTCAAGTGGTTGTGGGACTGGGCGGCGCCGAATGCGCCGAACAAGATGAGCGGCATGGCCAGAGCGAATATCAGGTAACGGGGATCGCGGAACTTTCGACGGACCTCCGATCGCATGTAGGCACCGGTCATGAGCGGACCTCCTCAGGGGTAGCGGTCAGGGCGAGAAAGGCCTCGTTGAGGCCGGCCCCGCTGATCTCGATGTCATGGACCTCGAGGTACCGGCCGAGCAGGGCCCGGACGGTGGCGTCGCTGTCGGTACAGGTCATCGAGACGCCGTTCCCGTGCACCGATACCGACGCCACCCCGGGCAGCGATCCCAAGTCGTTGAGGTCAGCAAGGGGCAGCGTGCACCGGAGCGTCCGCCCACCGGCCAGCGCCCGGACCTCGGTGGTGGCACCGTCGGCCACGATCCGACCTTCGCGGAGCAGCACGATCCGGTCGGCGAAGGTGTCTGCCTCTTCGAGATAGTGGGTGGCGAAGAGCACGGTCCGACCGCTCGACGCCCATTGCCGCATCGATGTCCAGAAGGCCTGGCGACTCTCCACGTCCATCGCAGCAGTGGGCTCGTCGAGCACCAAGAGGTTCGGGTCGGGAACGATGGCCAGGGCAAAACGGACCCGTTGCTTCTGACCCCCGGAAAGCTTGTCGCTGCGGCGCGACGCCAGATCGGCGATGCCGGCGCGTTCGAGCACCTCGTCGGCCGGGAGGGATACCGGGTAGAGCGCCGTGATGAGCTCGATGAGCTCGAGCACGGTCAGCTCGCTCGGAAGTCCACCTGACTGCAACATGGCCCCGACCCGCCCACGGGACGAAGCGAGCGAAGGTGCTTCGCCAAAGATCCGGATGTGGCCGCCATCGGGATCGGTCAGACCCAAGAGCATGTCGATGATGGTCGACTTGCCGGCGCCGTTTGGACCGAGCAGGGCCACGATCTCGCCAGGCGAGATATCGAGGTCGATATCGCGGACGGCCCGGGTCTTCCCGTAGGACTTCTGCACCCCGCTCAGGTGCACGGCACCCAACGGGGACCGAGGGTGACCTGTCATTGGTGATCGAGGACGACTTGTCGTGAATGGCTCAGCAGTCGTGAATAGCTTCATGCCTCGATTGTCGGGGGATTCCCTGCTGAGGGCCAGTACCGGTCGTCACCAACCGCGGGTGACAGATGTCATGTTCGGTGCGCCTCAGGGAAGCCAGTGCAGTTGCGCCGTTATCTCACTCGGGAAGGTTCTTCTCGTAGATCTCACGCGCCGCGATCAGAAAGTCGCAGATCACCGCCAACTCGCTTGCCGTGTATTTACTCATGGCGGCACGAGCGTCGCGCACCAGCGGCTCGTGTATTCGTGCGGCCTGCCGCTGGGCGGCAGGGACCAGTGCAACCAGGACCCGACGCCGATCGGTCTCGTCCCGGATGCGGCGAACGAACCCCGCCCGCTCAAGCCGATCGAGGGCGAAGGTGATGGCACCACTGGTCAAGCGGGTGGCCTGCGCAAGTGCACCCGCGGTCATCGGCTGGTGCTGGTCGAGAATGTCGACGCAACGGAAGTCGGTCCGATTGAGCCCGAGCTTGTTGGCCACCGCGTCGTCGAAGACGTCGAGGGCAACCTGATAATCGCGCATGGCCGCAGCCAACGCCGGATGGGGGGATTGGCCCAGGGGCCCATCGGAAATGCCTCCCCGCTCTCCGGCGGCCTCAGGCACCACGCTCACGGGGGCACCGCCCGTGAGCGGCGCGCTTTCAACGGCACTGCTCGCATCCGCACGAGCCCTCACCGTGCTCGCACTCGCTCGCCCCGGAGCACTCATTCGCCGCTTTGACACCGACCTATCTTAGTTTTTAAGATACCCAGAAGTAAAGGAGATTGGTCACTGAGCGGCCCGAGCCAGATGACTGCAGCCCAGGTCTCGGCGCCGGCAGTCTCGTGACAAGGTGCTCGGCACAATGCCCGATTTCGGACCTCGCCACGACCCATCGGCGCCAGCCCGTGGCAGCGACAACTGAGAACCGGGAATGCAGGGCTAAAGCAGTGGCCGTCGCAGTCGGCGGCGAGCTGGCAGTGGCAAGGCGACGTTACGCACGGGACGACACGGAGACGGGAAGCCATGACAGAGGCAATCGAAGCGCACGACCTCAAGAAGACCTTCGGCGGTAAACGGGAGGTGCGCGCCCTTGACGGCGTGACCTTCGCCGTCGAGGAAGGGACCGTGTTCGGATTGCTCGGCCCCAATGGCGCCGGCAAGACCACCGCCGTGCGGGTCCTCACCACGATCATCAAGCCCGACTCCGGAGTGGCCCGCGTCCTCGGTCATGAGGTCACCAAAGAGGCGGCCCTTGTCCGCTCGAAAATCGGGCTGGCCGGCCAGTACGCCGCCGTCGATGAGAACCTCACCGGTCGCGAGAACATCGACATGGTGGGCCGCCTGAATCATCTGCCCCGGAAGTCGGTCTCGGCGCGGGCCGTCGACCTGCTCGAACAGTTCGGGCTGACCGACGCAGCCGACCGACCGCTCAAGACGTACTCGGGTGGCATGCGCCGCCGGCTCGACCTGGCCGCAGCCCTGGTGGCCCGACCCACCGTGTTGTTCCTGGACGAGCCGACCACGGGACTGGACCCCCAGAGCCGCAACGATCTATGGGAGGTGATCGAGGGACTGGTCGAAGGGGGCACCACCGTGCTCCTCACCACCCAGTACCTGGAGGAGGCGGACCGGCTGGCCAGCCAGCTCGCTGTGGTCGACCACGGGCGGGTGATCGCCGAGGGCACGCCGGCCAAGCTGAAGGGTGACCTGGGCACCACCGTGCTCGAGGTGGGCCTGCACGACCACGAGGACGCGGCCCGGGCCACAGCCGTCCTGGCCGCCGTTGGCTCCCATGCGCCCAACGCCAATGGCACGGTCGTAGAGGTCACCGTTGACGACGGGCCCGCAGCAGCGATGGAAGCGTTGCGGTCACTCGACCGGCAGGGCATCGTCCCCACTGCCTTCACCCTCCGGGAACCGAGCCTCGACGACGTCTTCCTCGCTCTGACCGGCCGACGGGCAGAAGTGGGCGACGGGACACAAGAGGACGAGGAAAACGGCGGCGAGCCGGACCACGATTCGAAGGCCACCGACACCACGGCCGACCGACGGTCGGCGCCGATGCCAGCCGAGAACAACTACGCCGGAGG
>DASXMT010000529.1:0-2343 GCA_036495505.1 Acidimicrobiales bacterium
CCGTGGTTGGCATCGGCCCCTCGGCCGCGAAGGCCACGTCCGGGTTGGAGGCGGTGAAGATGAAATCGGCCTGGTCGAAGACGTCGGCCATCGTCTCGTTCACGGTGATGCGGAACAGCTCGGTGGCCCCTGCGGTCGACACGTTGAGGTTGTAGGTGGCCCGGTTCATCCCCAGCTGGATCTCCGGGGTCAGGTCGTCGTTGCAGGCCGGGTACAGGTCGCCCAGTTCCCCGGCCAGGCCGATCAGGTTGGACATGGCCCATTCCAGGCCCCCCCGGGGCAGGTTCACTATCACGTCCACCCGCTTCAGCTCGGCGTCGGCGATCAGGGCCTCGGCTGCCGCGGTGACCAGTTCCACCACTTCGGGACGGACCACGGCGTTGCCCAGGTCGACGCTGACGACCGCCCGCTTGCCCGTCAGGTCGAAGGAGTCGAGTCCCGCCTCCCAGCCCCCCACCCGGGGGAGGCTCAAGGTGTCCCGGGAGTCCCAGCCATTGCACACGTCGAACCACCGGGCCGTGTCGCGCACCGAACGGGACACGCACCCCACCACCACGGTGAGGGGATTCTGCATGGTGCCCGGGCCCCGGGGGATCCGCCCGTAGGTGGCCTTGAGCCCGAACAGCCCGGTGTAGCCGGCCGGGATACGAATGGAGCCTCCACCGTCACCGCCGCTGGCGATGGGTACCAGGCCTCCCGAGACGGCCGCGGCCGAGCCACCCGACGAACCGCCCGGGGTGCGCTCGGGATTCCACGGGTTCCTGGTCGTGCCGTGCAGCTTGGTGTGGGTGCAGTTGATGCCGCCGAACTCCGAGGCCGTGGTCTGGCCGATCAGGATCGCACCTGCCTGGCGCAAGCGGGCGACCTGGGTGGTGTCGTGATCGGCCACGCGGTCCTTGAACACCAACGATGCCTCCGTGTACGGCCAGCCGTCGACCGGCTCGAGCTCTTTGACGCCGAGGGGCACGCCGCCGAAGGGGAGCGAGACGTCGGCGGTGGTCGCCGCGGCCCGGGCCGGCTCCACATCGACATGGGAGAACGCGTTCAGCTCCGAGCCTTCGATGGCGGTGAGGGACAGTTCCAGGGCTTCGATGGGGGTGATGGTGCCGGCGCGAAAGGCGTCGACCAGGGAGCAGGCATCATCGGGCCAGGGCTGCGCGGTCACGCCGGTTGACGCTAACGGGATCGGCTGGTCACGGCCACCGCGTCACGGACAGAGCCGGCAAGCCACCCGCACCGACCCGTGCCACCAACCAGCCGTCGGGCACCTAGTGTCGGCCTCAGTGAGCACGAGCCCGAGCACAACCCCGACCACGCTGCCGACCGAGCTGGCCGCCCTCTACGACGTGATCCACCGGCGCCGGGATGTCCGCGCCGAATTCGTGGGCGGCAAGATCGAACCCGAGGTGCTCGACCGGGTTCTCCACGCCGGCCACGCCGCTCCCAGCGTGGGGCTGACCCAGCCGTGGGACTTCATCCTGGTCGAGGACCCGCTGGTGCGGCGGACGTTCTGGGAGCACGTGCAGGAGGAGCGCGCCGTGTTCGCATCCTCACTCGAGGGCGAGGAGGCCGAGCGGTTCGCCGGGATCAAGATCGACGGGATCCTCGAGGCTGCCCTGTCCGTGGCCGTGACCTACGACCCCGAGCGGGGTTCTCCAGCCGTTCTCGGGCGCCACGCCGTAGCCGACGCCGGCGTGTACTCGGTGTGCCTGGCCATCGAGAACCTGTGGCTGGCCTGCACGGCCGAGGGCATGGGCATGGGCTGGGTCTCCTTCTACCGGGAGCAGTTCCTGAGCGACCTCCTCGGTATTCCCCAAGGCATCCGCCCGGTTGCCTGGTTATGCATCGGGCCGGTCAGCCACGTCGAGGCCTTGCCCGACCTCGAGCGCCACGGGTGGCGGAGTCGGTTGCCTCTGGAGGACGTCCTCCATCATGACCACTGGTAATGCGGACTGGCCGCGCCGGTCAGGATGGGAGCGTAGGGCGCACCCCCAGTGCTGCGCGTAGCGTGTGGGCATGACCAACTCGGCAAACACTTCGAGCTCCACGGCGACGCCCTCGCCCAAGGCCCACCCCAGGCATCCCTTCACCTTGGCCATCGACATCGGGGGCACCGGCCTGAAGGCGTCCGTGCTCGATGCCGACGGTGCCATGGTGGCCGATCGGGTGAAGATCCCCACGACGTACCCTCTCTCGCCGGAGAAGCTGATGGCCGACCTGAGCAAGCTGGTGGCGCCGTTGCCTGACGCTGAGCGGGCTTCGGTCGGCTTTCCGGGCATGGTCAGGGCGGGTCGCGTCCTATCCGCCCCGCACTTCCAGACCAAGCACGGTCCCGGGAGCCAT
>DASXMT010000530.1:0-4214 GCA_036495505.1 Acidimicrobiales bacterium
CGGCGCCCCCGCTGGTCATATCCTTGACGGCATGCGGGTTCTGGCCGAGGTCGTACTTGCCGTCCACGACTGCCCGGTGCCGGTGATCGCCAAGGTCGACGGGGTGTGCGTCGGAGCCGGTCTCGGCCTGGCCCTGGCCGCAGACATGATCTGGTGCTCCGACCGAGCCCGTTTCTCGGCCATCTTCGCCAAGCGGGGCCTGAGCCTGGACTTCGGGACGTCCTGGTTGCTCCGACAGCGGATCGGGGTGCACCGGGCCAAGGAGATCGCCCTGACCGGGAAGATGCTCACTGCGGCGGAGGCCTTGACCCTGGGTCTGGTGAACGCGGTGACGCCGGTCCACGAGCTCGATCGAGCGACCGGGGAGATCGTCGATGCCGTCGCCGCCGGACCGCCGGTGGCCCTGTCGATGGCCAAGCGGGAGCTCGACAATGCGTCCCACGCCTCTCTGGGCCAGGCCCTCGAAGCCGAGGCACTGGCCCAGAGCATCAACGTGCAGACCGACGACTTGAAAGAGGCGCTCATGGCCTACGCCGAGCGCCGACCACCCAATTTCTCCGGCCACTAGGACTGCGATGGATGAGCGCCAGGGTTCCGAGGACTGGCAGGAGGTACTCGACAACCTGGAACAACGCCGGGCCGCGTCACGGGCCATGGGCGGAGAGGAGCGCCTGGAAAAGCACCATACTGCCGGCAAGCTTGATGCCCGGGCCCGGATCGACCACCTGCTCGACCCCGGGTCCTTCATGGAGATCGGCACCCTGGTGGGCGGGTCGGACGCCCCGGCCGACGCCGTGGTCATCGGCTCGGGATCCGTCGACGGGCGTCCCATCATGGTGGCGGCTGAGGACTTCACCGTGCTCGCCGGCACGATCAGTTCGGCGGCCAACGCCAAGCGCTACCGCGTGGCCGAAATGGCGGTGACCGATCGGGTCCCGCTGGTGATGATGCTCGAAGGCGCAGGCTTCCGGGCCGATGGCAAGTCGCACCCACGCACGCCGACCGATCTGCTGGCCCAGGCCCGCTGCTCGGGCCGGGTCCCACTGGTGACCGCCATCCTCGGAGCTTCGGCGGGCCATGGGGCGCTGGTCGCCCCCATGTCGGACTTCACCGTGATGAGCGACCAGGCCTCGGTGTTCACCGCCGGGCCGCCCGTCGTCCTCGAGTCGATCGGAGAGCAGATCTCCAAGGAGGACCTGGGCGGGCCCGACGTCGCCGTGGCCAGCGGCCTGGTCCACAACGCCGTCTCCGACGACGCGGCCGCCCTCGACCTGGTGAGGTCCTACCTGGGGTACTTTCCCTCCTCGGCCTGGTCGTACCCGAGCGACCTCGAGGGTGGCGACACCGGGTTCCGAGCCGTGCCCGAGCTCTTGGACATCGTGCCCCGCAGCGGCCGCCGGGTCTACGACATGCACGACGTCATCGACGTCGTGTTCGACGAGGCATCGTGCTTCGAGGTGCAGCCCGACTTCGGTCGTTCGCTGATCTGCGCCCTGGGCCGGCTGGGCGGCCACCCCGTCGCCGTTGTGGCCAACCAGCCCCAGGTCCTGGCCGGCTCCGTCGACTCGGACGGGGCCGACAAAGGGGCCCACTTCATCACCGTCGCCGACTCGTTCCACCTGCCCCTCGTCTTCCTGGCCGACAACCCGGGGGTCATGCCGGGCAGCCAGTCGGAGCGCCAGGCCATCCTGCGCAGCGGGGCGCGCATGTACGCGGCCCAGACGCAGGCCCGCGTGCCCAAGTTCACCGTCACCCTGCGCAAGGCCTACGGGTTCGGGTCGATGGTCATGGGGATGATCCCCTTCGATGGGCAGTCGGCGACCTTCGCCTATCCCGGCGCCACCATGGGGGCCATGGGGGCGGCGGCCATGAGCCGCGCCCGGGGATCCGACCTGGATGAGGCGACCCTGCTCCGCCAGATGGAGGTCGAGGCGTCGTTCCGGTCTGCCGAGAGCTTCGGCCAGGACGAGCTCATCAGCCCGGTCGAAACCCGCGACCGCCTTCTCCATGCGCTCGAGCGAGGCCTGTACCGTCGACAGGCAACACCAGAACCCGCCGCCCGCATAGCCATCACGCCCTGAGGAACGGCACGACCAGTCGACAGCTAGGGACGCGCCCTGGGGTCGACAAAGATCTTGCTGTCGACCACCGATCCCATCAACGCCTCGAATGCCCCATCGACCTGGTCGAGTGGGACCTTCCTGGTCACCAGCGGACTCGGATCGATCTGACCGGTCACGGGGGCGTCAATCACCGACCGGATCGTGGTCATCACTCTGGCGCCGAAATGAAGATCCGTGCTTCTCATTGTCGCCGTCGATAGCCTTCCTTCCAAGCAATCCGAGGAGAGTGCCCGTGCCCACCGAGGAAGAAGCCAGGGTGAACGGACGGCGGACGATGGCCGGTGTGCTCATCATGCTCGCCGGCATCTTCAACGTGATCGACGGGGCCGTGGCCATCTACGACTCCCACTTCTTCAGAAGCCATCTCGTCTTTGGCGACCTCCACGCATGGGGTTGGACCATGCTCATCCTCGGGATCATCGCCTTCCTGGTCGGTGTGGCCATCCTGGCCGGTCAGACCTGGGCGGCCTATACCGGCATCGTGCTTGCCATGCTCAACGCCATCGGGCAGCTACTCAACCTGCCTGCCTACCCGGTGTGGTCGATCATCATTATCGGTATCGATGTGTTGATCATCTACGGGTTGACTCTCTACGGCATGGCCCGGGCGGCAAACTGAGTCAACGGGGTCGTCAGCTCCGCGGGTCCACCGCCGCCTGACTCTCCCAAATTCGCTCACCGGAGTGGGGAGGAGACTGTCCTCCACCAGCGCAACCTCCGGGGGGTCTTGGGCAAGCAGTGGTGGGAGGCCGTACTCCGCTCGGCCGGTCGCTTGGCCCTCGACTACCTCTGCCTCCTCGCCGCGCTCTGGGCGACTGGCAGCCATCCACGGTCGTCCCTCGTCCTGGTGGCCTACGCCGTCGCCCGGCATCATCGGGATGATTCCGCTCACTCCCGGTGACCTGGGGTTCGTCGAAGCCAGCCTGACCGGACTCTTGGTCCTCGCCGGTGTCGACTCGGGCAACGCGTTGCGCCACGCTCACCTATCGCCTCGCCTCTAACTGGGTGCCGCTCGCCGCTGGACCGGTCGCCTACGGTGTGTTCCACCTCCGCTACCGGCCCCGCTCCCCATCCCCACAGACTCCATCGCTGCCGGTTTGACGGTTAAAGGCTTTCTCAACAGACGACGACAAAGTGAGGTAAGCACCATGCCGGTCGAACATGTTCCCGCCGACACGACCCCCGCGGTGGTGGCCGAGATCATCAAGAAGGAAGGAGCCGCCATCGTCGATGGGGTGGCGTCCTCCGACCTGTTGAACAGCATCGAATCCGAGCTTGAGCCGTATCTCGAGGCCACCCCGGCCGGCCCGGACGATTTCACCGGATTCCTGACACGGCGCACCGGATCCCTGATTGCCCGTTCGCCCGCCGCCCGCCAGCTCGTCATGCACCCGCTGGCTCTCGAGACCACGGGCAACCTCCTGGCTCATGCCACCAACTTCCAGCTGCACCTCACCCAGGCCATTGCCATCGGACCCGGCCAACCGGCCCAGCCCCTCCACAAGGACCGCTGGGCATTCGACTTCTTCCCCTTCCCCACCGGCTACGAGGTCCAGTGCAACACCATCTGGGCCCTGACCGAGTTCACCGAGGGAAACGGTGCCACCCGGATCGTTCTCGGTAGCAATACCGCCGAGGACTCACAGGCATTTAGCCAAGACGACACCGAGCCGGCCGAGATGGAGCGGGGCTCCGTCCTGTTCTATTCCGGCAGCGTGAACCACGGCGGTGGGGCCAACCAGACCGACCACGTCCGTATCGGCCTCAACATCACGTACAACCTGGCCTGGCTTCGCCAGGAGGAGAACCAGTACCTGGCCACACCCCCCGAGTTGGCCCGGACATTGCCGGTCGAGCTCCTTAGGCTCATGGGCTATACCCGTGGCGCCTACGCCCTGGGCTACGTCGACGACTTGCGCGACCCGATCGAGGTCCTTCTCCCCGGGTTCGGCGACGTCGGGTTCGCCGTGGCCAACAAGACCTGAGACGAGAGCCAGGCCTCCGCCGTCATCGGGGGTTCCAATCGGCTCGCCGTCCGCCCACGGTTGTCGAAATCATCATGGTTGCTCAGGATTTCCACGGCAGGATCTC
>DASXMT010000531.1:0-2956 GCA_036495505.1 Acidimicrobiales bacterium
CCCGTCCGGGGTCTGCGACGCGGTGTCCCACTGCACGAAACCGAGGTATGACGGGCCATAGCCGCCGATGTTCCTGTCGCACCAAGGCTGCCCGAGCAGCCAGGCGACGGTGTCAGCGCCGTCGTACGGGTCGTGCTTGTGCGGGGCGAAGTCGCCCGGCGACCGGCCCGTGCCCCTGCAGTCCTGCCAGGCGAGGGCATAGCCCGCCTCAAGCAGGGCGAAGAAGCTGGGACTGAGCGGATAGGCGAGGAGGTTCGGCACGTCTTTGCCGTAGGGCAGCCGCACCAGCAGCACCGGCGACGGCCCGGCGTCCGGGATCCACAGGTCGGTCGCGAGCGCGGTCCCGTCCCGCATCGGAACCATGACGTCTTTCTCGACCCGGAAAGCCATGACGCTACCTCCATACGGCGACACTGCCCACCCGCGCACCATTGCGGGCTCGATTAAAAAATCTACCCATCAGTAACGGGAGTCAAGAGACAAATGACGCATCGGCCGCTCAGAATTGATAGCCGTTCTACATGCAGGCCTATACGCGGGCCAAGCTCAAGTCTGAGCGCACGCCGGTGTTGCTTCGAGCCCTCTTCACCACTGCGGTCGGCACCATCGAGCGGATGCGCGTGCCGGCAGGGCTAAAGCCAAGATTTACCGCGCCGATATAGCGGTTACGCGATGCGTCCCAGTAGATCGAGTCCTCGCCGTGCCCGCGACGCTTGCTCGTGGTTTGCGTCATGTGTCTAGGTAAGCCCTTGGCTCCACTTTGGCTCCCAACGCCAAGCGTTCGAAGCTCGGACAGCCTCTGATCTGGTGCGCCAGGCAGGATTCGAACCCGCGACCCGCTGCTTAGAAGGCTCGCGGTTGGGGTCCGCTGAACGGCGCTGACGCAGGTCGGCGGCGTGTCCGTGTGCCCGTGAGTGACCGTGAATCACCTCGGTTCACCGTCCGATCGGGCACGCAACGGGCACGCCGTCCGAGTGCCTGGGATGGCCGCCGAAAGCCTTCTGACCGTAGTCTCGTGCGGGGTGTCCAGTGAGTCCGTCGGGTCCAGATGTGCAGGTCAGGTCCATCGGTCGTCCGACGACCATCCCCGAAATCCTGCCACGGTTCACCTGTCTGTGAGAGACGCATGCTTCAGGTTCCCATGTCAATCAGCGATCAAAGGTTGCTCGACGCGGCCACTGGGCTTACTAAATTGGATGGGCTTGCGAATCCCGGACGCATATCGTGGGAGGATGGAGCCGCGTAGCTTGCGTCGAGTGCTGAACCTGCCTCGGGCTCAGCGCCTGAAAGTCGTAGCGCAAGGTCTAGACCTACTAACTGAGCATGTTGCGAAGTTGCACGATGACCTGCTTCACCTCGTGGAAGGAGACCGTCTGCGCAGCGCCGTTGTAGTGGATGCCTTGGCGAGCGAAGAAGCTGCCAAGGTGATGATTTTGCTAGACCTTGTGCGTATAGGTTGGGCAGATCAGGAGGCCGCGCGGCGCCAGATCGCACGTTTCTACAATCACATGGCGCGAGGCCTTTATGTCCGCTTGGTTGATGGGAAACCCGGCAGCCTTAGTGAGGTCCGCGGCTACGCAAACGCACTTCGCCAGAGTCTTTACCTCGATGGCCCGAACGATGTGGACTGGATCTTCAGAAACGAAATTCTCGCCGATCGCGAGGATAGCCTCTACGTCGATTATGTATCCACAGAAGGTAAGTGCTTCTGGGTCACGCCTGCCAGCAGAGATGACTATCCAGCGCTCCGGCCGAGCCTAATAATTGAGGTAGTTATTGCGTTGAGGCGAGTGGGCTGCACCGGATTCGACGGCCTGGAAATCATCGCCAAAGCGTGGCACGGCATAGAAATCACGAATGACACCCATTGGCAGACTGTGGCATCGATCAATCGCGAGATAATAAATCGGCTGCATCGAGAGGGTCTCTTCACCCCAGATGTAACAACTCGCGACATTAGCCTAGTGAGGGAGCATTGGACTTTCCCGCTCACCGCGGTGGACCTGGAGGAGATCAAGGTAAGTCCAGCATCGCTGCAAGCCAAGCGAGATCAGTGGCTGGCAGATCAGCAGTAGTAATGGTTGCAGCGGAATCGAGCGCCCGATACCTTCTGCCACTACTTTATCAGGGTGTCGATCTGGCTGCTTCGGTAGCGCCATAGGGCTACTGACCTGCGGCCCGATGTGGTGCAACGCCATCGGCTCCCCTTGGCTCACCCCGGTTGTCCCGGTCATCCTAGGGCCACTGTAGGGCTGGCCCTAGGGCGTGGGCTCCTAGTAATAAGGCCAAGCGCGCTACCGCGCGGACCTCGCCCGGCTGGTCATCCCGTCACCGTCGGCCCGCCCACCGGGGAGCGGGGCAAGCGCCACGGGTCAAGGTGGAGCGCCCTACCGGACGAACGACCTTGGCCCGTGGCACTTGGTCTGCTCGGCTTGCCCTGGGCCGATGGTGTCGGGATGGGCAGGCTTCCACCTCAGCCAATCGTCAACCTCGACCAGGCCGCGGCGTCCATCCAGGAGCCCGAGGCCCCCGCCGGAGGCCCTTTGCTGGTTTTTAATCGGCCCGCACGCCCAACACGCCGGAGCGATGCTCTAATCGAGGCTTCGGCTAGCCGAGAACTGGCATGGAGGGCTGACCCAAGACAACAAAACGCTCGGTCCAGTCGTCACGAGTTTCGACGTCGATTCGTACCCGCCAAACGAAGCCCTGTCCCGCTTCCAAAGGCAAGCCCGGAGTGAAGCTCAAGACCAACTGCCAGCGTCCCCTGAGAAACCTCGGGGGCGCGCCCGATATCGCCGGACTCCTCGGTTCTTCGAAGCGGACTACTTGCCCCACTCGGAGCGGCTGGCTGGGGAGACCCGGTGCTGGAGGAGGAAGAGTAACCTGCGCCCCACCCACATCCTCAAGGAGTACCTCAATCGAACATTCTGCGTTGTAAAGGTGCGGAGGTACCGTT
>DASXMT010000532.1:0-4476 GCA_036495505.1 Acidimicrobiales bacterium
AAGACGATGGCATCGACCCGATGGACCCCGGTCGACCAGCGACGGGACTGCATGGCCCGAATCCCCTGGATCTCGCACGGGGTACCGACCACGGCGAGCCGAGGCTTGGCCGGCAGGTTGTAGGCGGTGAGATCGAGGCCGGCCAACGCCATGGTCTGGTTGTAGAAACTCCCGGCAGCGTCGAGGATCTCCTGGGCCGTAGTGGCCACGGTGGGGATCCCCTTCCACGGCTCATCGGGGTCAGAGCTGGGCTTGGACACGAGGGCACCGTCGATATCGCCGGCCGCCAGCGCCGCGATCAACAGGGCGGACACGACACCCCCGTCCTGCGCGTCGTCGGGGCGCTTGCCCGCCCGCACGGCATACGAGTCGAGGACGGCACCGAGACCGTCTCCTGGGGGGCCACCAGTGATCGTCCAGTAGGGGTCGGCGGAGTCGGCCCTCACCACCGTCTCGGCAAGCAACGGCTCGCGGGCCTCGAGGTCCAGGTTGGCACCGGAACCGTCGTCGACCGCCATGGGCGTGGACGGAGGCCAGAGTGCTTCGTAGCGCAACCCGCCCCGCGGACAGAAGTCCCAGCACAGCGAACAGCCCGTGCACATCTTCACCAGCTCGGGCAAGAAGGTGTCCTCGTTCACACCGATGGAGTTGGACGGGCAGACGGCTACACACGTCCCGCACTGGATGCATCGATCGGCCTCGACCACCGCGGCCTCGAGCTCCCAGAACCACGTCTTGCCCGGCGGCTCGGTGATCCCGTTGACCTCGTTGCGGATACGGAAGCCCTTCATCGCACCGTCTTTGTGGGCGCCGTCTGCCCCGTCGCCTTTTTGGCCGGGGCCTTTTTGGCCGGGGCCTTCCTTGCCGTCGCCTTCGTGCTGGCGGCCTTTTTGTTTGCGGGGGCCTTGTTAGCGGGGGCCTTCTTGGTGGGTGCCTTCTTGGTGGTCACGGTGACCGGCGTACCCACGCCCGACTCCGACAACGTCCGGCGGAGGTCGTCACCGGAGTTGCGACGGGCCCAGTTGTAGAACGGTTCGTCGGCTCGTCGCTCGGTCTGATAGCGCCGGACCAACCGGAGCATGGCATCGGGGACGTCGTTTACTGGTCGGGCGCTCTCCACCCAGTCGATGAACCCCGAGTCGGTCCCGAGGGAGCCGCCCAATCCGATATCCACCGCTTCGGACAGGTGGTTCCCGACATGGGCCACCGCACCGCGGAACCCGACGTCGGCGATTTGCGGCTGCGCACACGACGCCGAACATCCCGAGAAGTGCATCCGGATGACCCCTGCATCCTCCCGGTCAGCGGATCGGCCAGGAACCGGCCTGGCCCCCACCGGCTCGCCGGCCAGCTCCTTGTCCAGGAATCGGGCCCACTTGACCGCGCGCTCTTTGGTCTCGACGATGGCGTAGCGGCAGAACTCGGTCCCCGTGCATGCCACCACGCCCCGGGAGAACGGGCCGGGAAAGGGCGAGTACTTCTGCAACAGGCCCTCGGCCAGCAGATCGTCGAGCCGCTCCTCGGGCACGCCGGTCAGGATGAAGTTCTGGTCGGTTCCCGTCCGCACTGTGCCGTCGCCATAGGTCTCGGCCAACCGGGCCACCTCGACCAGCTCCAGCCCCGACATCCGACCGACCGGCACCGAGCAACCCACGTACACCAGGCCAGGCTCCTTTTGGGCGTGGACGCCTACGTGGTCGCCGCGGTAGCGCTTGGTCAGGTCCTCGCCCGCGGTGGCCAACTCGAACGTTGCCCGTTCGGCGATCGCCTGCCGGAATCCCTCTGGTCCCAGCTCCTGGACGAGGTAGCGCATGCGGGCCAAGCCACGGTTCTCGCGGTTGCCCAGCTCACCGAAGGCTTGGGCGATGGCCCGGGTGAGCTCGACGGCCTGGTCTTGGCGCACGAAGATGTCCAGGTCAGAAGCCATGCGCTCGCCGTCCGACAGGCCACCGCCGGCTAGGACGTTAAAGCCAAGGGTGCCGTCATCGGCTCGGGCCGGCCACAGGCCGATGTCGTTGATCTCGGCCTGGGCACAATCCTCGACACACCCGGTGATGCTGATCTTGAACTTGCGGGGGAGATTGGCGTAGTCACGATTGCCGGTAAAAAAAGCGGAGACCTTCTGAGCAATGGGCAGGCCGTTGAACGCCTCGTGGCCGTCCACGCCGGATACCGGGCAGCTCAACACGTTGCGCAGTCCGTCGCCGCAGGCCTGCAGCGTGGTGAGGCCCACATCGTTGAAGCGCTGCCAGATGCGGGGCATGTCTTCCATGCGGATCCAGTGCAGCTGAATCGATTGGCGCGTGGTGATATCGGCGTACTTGGCCCCGAATACCGCGCTCTCGGTGCCGTCCGGTCCTTCGCCGAAGGCGTCGGCCGCCACACCGATGGCCCGGAACTGGGCAGCGGTGAGAAAGCCGCCGGGAACCTTGATGCGCAGCATGAAGGAGTCGCCGCCCTGCTTTTGCGGATAGATCCCGGCCCACTTCAGCCGCTCGACCTCGCCGGGGATGGTGGCGATGGCCGCGGGCCCCTCCTTCGAGTACCGATCGAGGATGGCCCCGATGACCTCGTAGGGATGGCGCTCGAGCTTCTGCTGTTCGACCAGGCTCAGCTCGCCGATCGTCCTGTAGGGGTCGACGAACTGCATCGACCGCTCGTTGCCCCGGAGCTGCATCCCGTAGAGGTTGTCTTTGTCCCTTGCCATCAGGTGTGCAGTCCGCACTCGACCTTGTCGGTGCCCGACCAGCGTCCTGCCCGGGGGTCCTCGCCCTCGGCCACCGGCCGGGTGGTGGGGGCACAGCCGATGGACAGATATCCCTGCGACAGCAACGGATGGCGCGGAATGCTGTGATCGGCCTCGTATCCGGCGATGTCGGCGTCGGTCCAGGTGGCCAGAGGATTGATCTTCACCATCCCCCAATTGTCGTCGTAGGAGGCGATGGGGGTGGCCGCCCGCGTCGGGGCGTCCACCCGCTTCAGACCGGTCAGCCAGGCCTCGTTACCCGCCAGGGCCTTCCGCAGCGGGCGCACCTTGCGGTACTCGCAGCACTGGGCCGAGCCGCACGGGAAGTCCTCCGCCCCGGTCACCGGCTTGGTCACGGTCAGGTTGAGGTCGTAGCGGGCCCGAATGGCCTCCACGTACTCGAGGGTCTCGGGAAAGTGAGCCTCCGTGTCCAAGAAGACGACCTCGATTCCGGGGTCGACGGCCACAGCCAGGTCCACGATGACTGCGTCCTGGAACGAGCAAGCCAACGCCAGGCGGCCCCCGAAGCGCTCGACGGCCCAGGCGATCACCGATCCGGCTGCCGCCGACTCGAATTCCGCCGACCGCTCGGCCAGTTCGGCCCGGAGCGTCGTCAGCTCTGACTGCGACAGTTCGGTCTGGAGCTCAGTATCACTCGTCAACTGGCACTCACTTTCGATCAACGGGCCGTCCAACCCCTGGCCGATCGTCGCCGCTGGTGAACGGGCGGACGGCCATGGATTGGGCTGGCTCCAACGCCCGGAACACGGCGCCATTCCCTAGTATGTCAATAGGCTTTCATCCTGGTCAGCGCCCCGCCGGACACCCGGGACGGACTCTACCCGCCTTGCTCGGACCACCTGTTTCAGAGTATACATGACTAAGTAGATCAAGTTTTCGGACAATCGGTTCCGCGGCCCCGCAGCCCAGCCCGAGGAACCAGGAAGGCCCCCTACGCTGTGACAACGATTCTCGACCCCGTTGCCCTCTCATCCACGGTTGCCACCGCGCCCGGGGTGGACCACCTCGACCTCCTCGAGGCCCACTCCGTGTTCATCATGCGGGAAGTGGCCGCCGAGTGCGAACGCCCGGTGCTGTTGTTCAGCGGGGGCAAGGATTCGGCCGTCCTCCTTCGCCTCGCCGAAAAGGCATTCCGCCCCGCCGGATTCCCCTTCCCCATCATGCACGTGGACACCGGGCACAACTTCCCCGAAGTCATCGATTTCCGCGATCGAAGGGTCGCCGAGCTGGGCGAAGAGCTGCTGGTGGCTTCGGTCCAAGAGTCGATCGACACCGGTCGGGTGGCCGACCCGGGTCCCGGGGGCATGCGGAACCGTCTCCAGACCACCGCCCTGCTCGACGCCATCGCCAAGTACGGCTTCGATGCGGCCATCGGCGGAGCGCGGCGGGATGAGGACAAGGCCCGGGCCAAAGAGCGGGTGCTGTCCTTTCGGGACACGTTCGGGCAGTGGGACCCCAAGCGTCAACGGCCTGAGCTCTGGCAGCTCTACTCGGGCCAGGTCCAGCCGGGCGAGAGCCTCCGGGCCTTCCCGCTTTCCGACTGGACGGAGCTGGACATCTGGCAGTACATCGACCGGGAGTCGATCGAGCTGCCTTCGATCTACTACGCCCACAAACGCTCGGTCATCGAGCGCGACGGTATGTTGCTGGCCGAGTCGGACTGGGTGAAGCCGGGTCCCCAGGAGACGGCCGTGACAGAGACCGTTCGC
>DASXMT010000533.1:0-1782 GCA_036495505.1 Acidimicrobiales bacterium
CCACCACACGCAGACCGTTGCGGGCGAACACCTCGGCAATCCCGGCACCCATCGTGCCCAGACCCACCACTCCGACTGACTCAAACTCACAGACCACGAAATCTCCCTCGATTTCACGCTTGCCACGATCGCTGTGACGGCACGGGGCGCCGGCGAAACCTACTTCGCCCGGATTAGGCTGCGCCGAAACCGATGCTTAGCGATGTGCCGCACTCTGCAAGCCCCTGAAGCGATTGATGGCCTCGAGCTGACGTGTCCGCATTTCCGGGTCACGGATTCCGAGGCCTTCCTGGGGGGCGAGACAGAGCACACCGACCTTGCCCTGGTGGGCGTTGGAGTGGACGTCGTAGGCCGCCTGCCCGGTCTGGGCGAGGGGGTAGACCTTCGAGACAGTCGGGTGGATCTGGCCGCGGGCGACCAGCCTGTTGGCCTCCCACGCTTCCCGATAGTTTGCGAAGTTGGAGCCGACGATGCGTTTGAGGTTCATCCACAGGTAGCGGTTGTCGTAGACGTGTTCGTAGCCGCTGGTGGAGGCGCAGGTGACGATGGTGCCGCCCTTGCGGGTCACGTAGACGCTCGCGCCGAAGGTCTCCCGGCCGGGGTGCTCGAATACGATGTCGGGGTCGTCCCCGCCGGTGAGCTCACGGATGCGGGAGCCGAACCGGCGCTGCTCTTTGACGTCCTGGGTGTAGGGGTCGGACCAGAACTTGTAGCCCTCGCCGACCCGGTCAATGATGAGCTCGGCGCCCATGCGGCGGCAGACCTCGGCTTTCTCCGGTGAGGAGACCACGCAGATCGGGGTGGCGCCGCCGTTGAGGGCAAACTGGGTGGCATACGAGCCCAGGCCGCCGGAGGCACCCCAGATCAGCACGGTGTCGCCCTGCTTCATCCCGGCGCCGTTCTGGGAGACCAGTTGGCGGTAGGCGGTGGAGTTAACCAGTCCGGGGGAGGCGGCCTCCTCCCAGGAAAGATGACCGGGCTTGGGCATCAGCTGGTTGGACTTGACCAGGGCCATCTCGGCCAGCCCGCCGAAGTTCGTCTCGAAGCCCCAGATGCGCTGCTCGGGGTCCATCATGGTGTCGTTGTGTCCGTCGGGGCTTTCCAACTCGACCGACAGGCAGTGCGCGACGACCTCGTCGCCGGCCTTCCACCGGTTGACCCCGGGCCCGGTACGCACCACGACGCCGGCCAGGTCGGAGCCGACGACGTGGTAGGGCAGGTCGTGGCGTTCGGTCAGCGGTGAGAGCCGACCGTAGCGCTTGAGGAACCCGAACGTCGACACCGGCTCGAAGATCGAGGTCCACACGGTGTTGTAGTTGATCGCCGAGGCCATGACCGCGACCAGAGCTTCACCGGGGCCGAGCTCCGGGGTGGCGACCTCGTCGAGGTGCAGGCTGTGGCGGGGGTCCTTCTCCCGGCTGGTCAGGCCCTCGAACATCCCGGTCTCGTCGGCCCGGACCGTGATCCCCTGGTAGTGGTCGGGGACCTCGAGTCCTGCGACGGCGTCGGGCTCATCGGCGAGGATTGCCTCAAGGATCTCCTTCACGGATGCCTCCGAGAGTGTTCGGCCACGGTGGGTTCGGTCACCGGGAGCGCCCGGGCGATGGGCTGGTTCGGCCGCTTATCAGGGCCGCGTCCGTCGCATTGCGGACGTCATCTTCGGTGACGCCGGGCGCTATCTCGGCGAGTGCAAGCCCATCGGGGGTGACATCGATGACGGCGAGGTCGGTGATGATCCGGTCGACCACACCGAGCCCGGTGTAGGGCAGCGTGTTCTCCCGC
>DASXMT010000534.1:0-5840 GCA_036495505.1 Acidimicrobiales bacterium
CTCGACCCACTACGCGGCCAACGACGACACGCTGCGCAACGCGTTGCTGGGCATCGAGACCGAGCTGCGTGAGCGCCTGGGCGAGCTCGAGGGGTCGGGCCGACTGCTCGAGGCGCAACGGCTCCGGATGCGGACCGAATACGACCTCGAGATGTTGGCCGAGACGGGGGTGTGCAGCGGCATCGAGAATTACAGCCGTCACCTCGACGGGCGCAAGGCGGGGGAGCCGCCCTTCACCCTGCTCGACTTCTTTCCCAAGGACTACCTGGTGGTCCTGGACGAGAGCCACGTGGCCGTGCCCCAGCTCCGCGGCCAGTACGCCGGCGACCGGTCCCGGAAGGAGACGCTGGTCGACCACGGCTTCCGCCTGCCCTCCGCCCTCGACAACCGGCCCCTGCGGTTCGAGGAGTTCACGGAGCGAACCGGTCAGACCATCCTCCTCTCGGCCACTCCCGGCCCGTGGGAGCTGGAGCACAGCGAGCAGGTGGTGGAGCAGGTCATCCGGCCCACCGGGCTCCTCGACCCCGAGGTGGACATCCAGCCCACCACCGGACAGATCGACGACCTGCGGGAGCGCATCGACGCCACGGTGGCCGCCGGCTACCGGGTCCTGGTCACCACGCTGACCAAGAAGATGGCCGAGGACCTGACCGAGTATCTGACCGAGGCGGGGGTGCGGGTGCAGTACCTCCACTCGGACGTGGACACCATGGCCCGAATCGAGCTGCTCCGGGGCCTACGGCTCGGCCACTTCGACGTGCTGGTCGGCATCAACCTGCTACGGGAGGGACTCGACCTCCCCGAGGTGGCCCTGGTGGCCATCCTCGACGCCGACAAGGAGGGATTCCTGCGGTCGGCATCGTCGCTGATCCAGACCATGGGGCGGGCGGCCAGGAACGTCGACGGCCGCGTGGTGATGTACGCCGACACCATCACCGAGTCCATGCGCAACGCCATCGGTGAGACCCAACGCCGGCGGGCCAGGCAGATCGCCTACAACGCCGAGCATGGCATCGATCCCCAGACGATCCGGAAAACGGTCAGCGACATCCTCGAGCGGGTCCGTGGCGGTGGGGGGAGCGCGTCGATGGATGCGGGAACCCGGGAGCGGCGGGAGGCCGACGGTCGGGGACGGTCGGGGCGGGTCGGGGCGCGGCGCGGCGGTGTGGACCCGAAGGTGGTGGCCTCCGAACTGGTGGGCGCGCTGGGTCCCGACGCCGACGAGGTGTCCGGGCTGATCGGCCGCCTGGAGGCCGAGATGCTCACCGCCGCCGAGGGGCTGCAGTTCGAGGAGGCGGCGCTGCTCAGAGACGAGATCGCCGAACTCAAAGCCATGCTGGCCCGGGACCCGGTAGACGGGAGCCCCGCGCTGCCCGGTGACACCGCCGACATCACGGCCGACGCCGAAGTCTGACCAACCTTGTCAGTACGCCCACACCGGTATCCTCACCCAAATGGCTGATCGACTGGTGGTGCGCGGCGCGCGCGAGCACAACCTCCAAGACGTGTCGTTGGACCTGCCGCGCGACAAGATGATCGTCTTCACCGGCCTGTCCGGGTCGGGCAAGTCGTCGCTGGCCTTCGACACCATCTACGCCGAGGGCCAACGGCGGTACGTCGAGTCGCTATCCGCCTACGCCCGCCAATTCCTCGGGCAGATTGACAAGCCCGACGTGGACTTCATCGAAGGGCTGTCCCCGGCCATCTCGATCGACCAGAAGTCGGCGTCCCGGAACCCGCGGTCCACAGTGGGGACGGTGACCGAGGTCTACGACTACCTTCGGCTGCTGTATGCCCGGATCGGCAAGCCCCACTGCCCGACCTGCGGCCGGCCCATCACCCGGCAGAGCCCCCAGCAGATCGTCGACCGGATCCTGGCCATGGACGAGGGGACCCGGTTCCTCATCCTTGCTCCCGTCGTCCGGGGCCGGAAGGGCGAGTACGGGGCCCTGCTCGACGACCTGGCCAAGCAGGGGTTCGCCCGGGTCCGGGTGGACGGCGCGACGGTGGAGCTCACCGACCGGTCCGAGGTCAACCTGGCCCGCTACGAGCAGCACACCATCGAGGTGGTGGTGGACCGGCTCATCCGGCGCAAGGACATCCGGCGACGCCTGACCGAGTCCCTGGAGACGGCCCTGGGCCTGGCCGACGGCGTGGCCGAGGTGGTGGTGGTGGGGGAGGACGGCGAGGAGGAAGAGGCCATCACCTTCAGCCAGCACCTGGCCTGCACCCACTGCGGCACCAGCTTCGAGGAGCCCTCGCCGCGGAACTTCTCGTTCAACTCGCCCTACGGGGCCTGCCCGGCCTGTGCCGGTCTGGGCACCAAGTTCGAGGTCGACCCGGACCTGGTCGTGCCCGATCCCACCCTCTCATTGGCGGAGGGGGCGCTGGCCCCGTGGGCGGGTGCGCGCAGCGAGTACTTCAGGCGGGTGGTGGAAGCGGTGGCCGATCTGGGGGACTTCTCGGTCGACGATCCCTGGGAGAAGCTGCGCAAGTCGGACCGGAAGCTGGTGCTCTACGGGGCGGGGTCGAAGCAGGTCCATCTGAAGTACCGCAACCGCTATGGGCGCCAACGGTCGTTCCACACCCACTTCGAGGGGATCGTCCCGTGGCTCCAGCGGCGCCACGCCGAGGCCGACTCCGACTACCTGCGGGACAATCTGGAGGGCTACCTCCGCGAAGTGCCCTGTCCCGTGTGCGGCGGGGCGCGGCTCAAGCCGGAGTCCCTGGCCGTCACCGTGGGCGGGTTGAACATCTTCGAGCTGTGCTCGTTGCCCATCGGGCGGGCAGTGGACGTGGTCAGCACCCTCGACCTGTCCGACCGGGACCACCTGATCGCCGACCGGGTCTTCCGGGAAGTCCGGGAACGGATGCAGTTCCTCTTGGACGTGGGGCTCGACTACCTGTCCCTGGCCCGCTCGGCCACCACCCTGTCGGGAGGCGAGGCGCAACGCATCCGGCTGGCCAGCCAGATCGGCAGCGGGCTGGTCGGTGTCCTCTACGTGCTGGACGAGCCCTCCATCGGGCTCCACCAGCGGGACAACCAGCGGCTGATCGGCACCCTGATGCGGCTCCGCGACCTGGGCAACACGGTGATCGTGGTGGAGCACGACGAGGAGACCATCCGGGTGGCCGACCACGTGGTCGACGTGGGCCCGGGGGCGGGCGAGCACGGGGGCCGCATCGTCCACTCGGGCACGGTCACCGGGCCCGAGGGCCTGCTGGCCAATCCGGAGTCCATTACCGGCCAGTACCTCTCGGGTGCAAAGTCCATTCCCGTTCCCGACGTGCGGCGAAAGGGGAGCGGAGAGGTGCTGACCGTGGTGGGTGCCCGCGAGCACAACCTGCGCGACGTGGATGCCGACTTCCCGTTGGGCTGTTTGGTCGCCGTGACCGGGGTCTCGGGGTCGGGAAAGTCGACGTTGGTCAACGACATCCTGCTGCGGTCGCTGGCCCAGCAGGTCCACCGGGCCAAGGCCCCACCGGGGCTCCACAAGACGATCACCGGCGTGGAGCACATCGACAAGGTGGTGGAGGTCGACCAGGCGCCGATCGGGCGCACCCCCCGTTCCAATCCGGCCACCTACACGGGCGTGTTCGACCACGTCCGCAAGCTGTTCAGCCAGACGCCCGAGGCCAAGGTGCGGGGCTACCTGCCCGGGCGGTTCTCGTTCAACGTCAAGGGCGGCCGGTGCGAGGCATGCTCGGGGGACGGCACCATCCGGATCGAGATGCACTTCCTGCCCGACGTCTACGTGCCCTGTGAGGTGTGCGAGGGCTCCCGGTACAACCGGGACACCCTCGAGGTCACCTTCCGGGGCAAGACCATCGCCGACGTGCTCGACATGTCCTGCGAGGAGGCCTTGGCCTTCTTCATCCATCAGCCGCCCATCGCCCGCCACCTCCAGACCCTGGTCGACGTGGGACTGGGCTACATCCGGCTCGGGCAGCCGGCGCCCACCCTGTCGGGGGGAGAGGCCCAGCGGGTCAAGCTGGCATCAGAGCTGAGCCGGCGCTCCACCGGGCACACGCTGTACGTGCTGGACGAACCCACCACCGGCCTGCACTTCGACGACGTCCGCAAGCTCCTCGACGTCCTCACCCGCCTGGTCGACCAGGGGAACACCGTCGTGGTCATCGAGCACAACCTGGACGTGGTCAAGAGCGCGGACTGGATCCTCGACCTCGGGCCCGAAGGCGGGGACGGCGGTGGCATGATCGTGGCCGTCGGCACCCCCGAAGAGGTGGCCCGGGCGACTTCGAGCTACACGGGCGAGGTGCTGGCCCCGCTCCTGGGCGTGCGCCGACGCAAGCGGAAGGCCAGCTGAGCTCAGCTCAGACGGTGATCAGCATCTGATCGAGGGCCACCTTGGCCCAGGTGGCGGTGTCCGGGTCGACGGTGATCCGGTTTCGCACCTCGCCGGCCACCAGCCCTTCGAGGATCCAGGCCAGGTGGGCGGCGTCCACCCGGAACATGGTGGAGCACGGACAGACCAGCGGATCGAGTGAGACAACGGTCTTGTCCGGGGTCTCGTCGTTCAGTCGCTTGACCAGATGGATCTCGGTCCCGACCCCGATGACCGATCCCGGCGGCGCCTCGGCCACGGCCCGGATGATGAAGTCGGTCGAACCGGCCTGATCGGCCAGCTCGACCACCTCGTGGGAGCACTCGGGATGGGCGATGACGATGCCGTCGGGGTGCTCGGCCCGGAAGGCGGCGACATGGTCGGGCGTGAACCGCTGGTGCACCGAGCAGTGGCCCTTCCACAACAGGAGGCTCGAGGTCTTGAGCGTCACGTCGTCGAGCCCGCCACGGTCCTGGCGGGGGTTCCACACGGCCATGTCGTCGGCCCCGTACCCCATCTGGAAGCCGGTGTTGCGGCCGAGGTGCTGGTCGGGGAAGAACAGGACCTGATCGCCCCGGCTCACTCCCGACTCGTCGGGTCGGAGAGCCCAGGTCAGGACGGCCTGGGCGTTGGACGAGGTGCAGACCACGCCCCCGTGCCGGCCGACGAATGCCTTGAGAGCTGCCGATGAGTTCATGTAGGTGACCGGGACCACCCGACCGGTGTCGGTGACGTCACTCAGGACGTCCCAGGCGTCCTCCACCGCCTCCACATCGGCCATATCGGCCATGGAGCAGCCGGCGTTGAGGTCGGGGAGGATCACCTGCTGGTGGTCACCGGTGAGGATGTCAGCTGACTCGGCCATGAAGTGGACGCCGCAGAACACGACGAATTCGGCGTCTCGCCTGTCGGCTGCGATGCGGGAGAGCCCGAAGGAGTCTCCGCGGGCATCGGCCCACCGCATCACCTCGTCGCGTTGATAGTGATGGCCGAGGATCAGCAGGCGAGACCCGAGGGTCTGCTTGGCGTCGCCGATCCATTGGGCCAACCGGTCAGGGTCCGCCGTCGTATAGCGCTCGGGGAGCGCCGATTGGAGCCGCAGCATTTGGTGTCATACCTCCTGGGGAGGAGCTCCGGTAGTGACCGGCGGGGACAGCCTGGTCGCCCGTCCGCGGGGATGTCGGTCCCGGAGCCATGTGTCGCCGGAAACCAGGCCGGCGTCTCACCAGCATATTCACAACGAAGAAGCGTTGGTACGACCAGGGGCCCGGACGCGGCACACTGGGGCGGTGGTGACCAGACCAGCCACCGGGTCGATCCCGGACGACCCGGGCTCGTACCAGTTCGTGGACGCCCACGGCAGGGTGCTCTACGTGGGCAAGGCGAAGTCCCTGCGGCAGCGGCTGAACTCCTATTTCCAGGACCCGAGTGCCTTCGGGCCCCGGACGGCCCAGATGGTCCAGCAGGCCGATCACGTGGAATGGATGGTCGTCG
>DASXMT010000535.1:0-5220 GCA_036495505.1 Acidimicrobiales bacterium
TCGTACGTCTACCCGTCCCAGCCGCCCACCAGCAGTCGTATCGCCTTGGCCAAGGAATCGGTGGTGGCCTTCCGGGAACTCATCAATCCGGCGCTCCAGAAGGCCTACGCGTCGGTGCGGGGACGGTTCGTCGATGTGACCTCGGCAACCGGCGCCTATGGATCGCTGACCAAGACGACGAAGCTGCATCCCTACGGGTCCATCCCGGTCCCGGTGGCCAAGGTTTGCACGCTGACATGGTTTTGTGCACAAGGGGACATTCATGCCAAGACAGCGGGCTACAACCTGATCGGCAAGCTGATCGTCGGGTCCTACAATGCGGCGAAGCGGTCGTAGCCCAGAACTACGGCGCGGGAGCTCCGGGGCGCCGCGGGATCAGCCATGGGATGCGCCCAGGTCATCGCCGAGCGTACGGGGCAGTCCGAATCGGGCGAGCTCATAGGTACTCGGCAATCGGACGGGGTCCGGTGCGCTGTACTGGCTCTGGTGGCATCGCGAACCGGGCGTCGTCATTCAGAATTGCAACCACTCGGTCGAGACCTCCACGTTGCAACGCCTCGACGTAGCGGTCGACGACCGCTGCTCTCTGTGCAGTGCGCAGGAGGGTACGCCGGAGTCACCAGAGATGTCTACTTCGGTGAGTTCGGCACAATACTCACAGTCGAACGGGTGGACAAGAGCTCGTCGAGCTCGCCATCGACGACGCCATACGGCTCCGGCTTACCCACTTACGACAGGCGGCAGCATCCCACTCGAGTAGCAGTTCGATTCGCCGGACATCGCCTCTCTGTGAGCACCGTCCATGGATCTGAGCTTGTCACTCCACAGTCCGGGTGTGGTTATGGATGCGTCTGGAAGTAGTGTCGTGGTCCGGATTCCCATGGAAAGATAGTGCTACTGAAAGGGGAGACCGTGGACCTCGAAGAGACACTGGAAAAAATCGTCGAGCTTGCCCGTGAGGAATTGCATATCGTCAAAAAGCGAGCCGAGGAGAAGACTCCCGCTCGCGATCACGGAAGGGACTACCACGAGGCGCAAACAGCAGCCGATCGGCTAGACCACTATGCCCATCAGATTCGTCGATTACACGACGCCGAGTACAAGCAAGGCTGGCGTCACGAGAGTGCCGGGGACGAATGACGCCGAGAGACTAAATCGGTCTTCACGCTTTCGAGCCGACGGCGATCAAGCAATACATCGGCGATCAAGCAATACAACACGGACTGGGATCTCTGACCAGTCCGAGTTTCCTACTGAAGGATGCGACGAGCCCCCGGCCAAATCCGGGGGCTCGCACGCGTACTCTCTCGGGTAATTTATTTCTTGCCGACGGCGTCCTTGATGTTCTCGCCAGCCTGCTTCAGGTTTCCCTTGGCCTTGTCGCCCTTGCCTTCGGCTTCCAAGGAACGGTCATTCGTGGCCTTGCCAGCGCCCTCTTTGGCCTTTCCCTTTACCTCTTCTGCCTTGTTCTTGGCATCATCGACGATTCCCATAACTGATCTCCTCTGCGGATGTTGGCGGTACTTTCCCTATACCCGATTAGGTATTGGAGTAAGCATGCGATTGGTCTGAAGCGGGCCCCAGACGGCTACCAGCGATAGAAGCGATGATTGCCAGCGTTCTCGCCGCGACCGAGGGCCAGTCCGATCAACCACAACACGAACAGCACAACCGCAATAATCCAAAGGACGTGTACGGCGAATCCCAATCCGGCAAAAATCACCACCAGAAGTAGTGCGAGCAAAATGAGCATTGAATGCGAGCCTCCTCATACGCGGATCGGGTCGATCCGATGCCCACTTGTCCCCGTTGAGCGAGAGGTTCAAACCGGCTCTTGTCCCAACCTGCAGCAACTCGGCCTGACGCGGCGAAACCCCCACCGGGATTGGTCCAAGGGGTTTCGAAGCCGTACCCGAGGGAACGAGGCGATCGTTCCCTCGGTTCAGAATACGAGCTACTTGAGCTCGTAAGGGCTGAAATCGGCATGCTTGGTCGACGGTGAGTCGGGATTCACATCATCCCGCTGGGTTTCGCAGCGTTTGGCCAGTCAGCGTTCAAGTCGTCCGGATCGATGTAGTTGCCGCAGCCGTAGGTGCTACACCCCACGGCGACCGGGCCACCCAATGTCGGCTGCCCGGATTCGACGCCCGTAACCATCCTGGCGATCTCGGCGTCCCGTCCACACAGGGGACAAGGTCCCCGCCTTCGGTCAATCAGATCACTCATAAGCCAAGCCCTCGATGAGTCTGCAGATCGCGCACTTGCCCCCACGGTAGATCCTCGGTGCCCCGAGCGGCTCGCGGGCAGCCGGGTCGTTTCCGTCTCATCGCCTTCGGGTATGCAAGCGTCACCGATCGCGTATCCGCGCTGCCAACGGATGGGTGCATGATGCCCGTTGTCCGCCGGTTCCCCGACCAACGTTCGGGGCTTCTGGTGGCTGTAGCATCGTCCGCGCAGGCCCTCGAACCGGCTCCCCGAAGTGCTATTGGTTGCAGCGCGTGTGATTGGTGGGGGCCGTGACGGAACGCCGTCGCGCACGCACATGCATCCGCAGACGTGGTTCCCAGAGGTCCAGATGGCGGTTCGGCCGGTCCGAGGATGGGGGATGGGTCGCGGACGGCCCCGATGGACCACCTCCTCGTCGGAGGCGTCAGATCACCCAGAGCCACTGTCCGCACGGTCTCGACCACTCAGTGGGAAGGAGAACGTCAGGCCGCGCCCAGTCCGGGGTCCGACTTGATGGCATCGGCGACCTTCCGGGCGATGCCGAGCTCGTTGACCAGCCGCCCGATCAGGAGGCCACCGCCGTGCACATGGTATTTGGTGACGCCACCTTCCCGGACGACGTGCACCGAGGCGAAGGACAGGGTCGACTGTTTCACCGACAGGACCTCCCGGTTGGGGTGGTCGTTGGCGCTCACCTGGTATTTGTCCCCGAGCTGCGCCTGGAGGGCGCTGACCGTCTGCTCGGTGGTGGCGTCCGTTCCCTTTGTCGTCACGGTGGGCATGGGTGCATCCTCTCTTAGCTGCTGGCGATGTCAGGCCCGCTGACCTGCTGCGCTGGGCGGGTTGCCACTTCGCTGCCGTCGGTTCCGGGCGCCCCGGTCGCCGGTGCATCGGACTCTGCAGCGAGGTTCTCCTGCTGGACACCCCGCTGCAGGCCGATGATGGCCACGACTGCGGCCACGGCCATGATCCCGGCCATGACATAGAACACAGTGCGGGTGGCGTAGGCGAAGTCGAGCCGGACGAAGTGGGGGATGGCGGTCGCGTTGGTGGAGCTGCTCCCGCCGTGTGAGGCCTGGGAGATGCTGGCCGCCTGTTTCGCCGCCGCGTTGGCGGGCACGCCTTGGGACGTCAGCGAGGTGGTGACCCGGTTGCGCATCTCGGTGACCAGGATGGTCCCGAGAATGGCGAGGCCCAGGCTGGCCGCGTAGTTCCTCACCGTCTGGGTGATTCCGGTGGCCTCGCCATAGGAGAGCTTGGAGGCGCGGTTCACCGCGTCGGTGCTGGCCGGCCCGAGCATGAACCCGATGCCGGCGCCGGCGATGATGATGTACCACTGCTGGGCGCTGAAGCTGAGCGAGGTCATCTTCGAGGCCCACAGCCCGAAGCCCACGGCGCCGATGACACAGCCCAGCACGACAGGGAGCTTGGCCCCGCCGGCATCGAGCAGCCGACCGCCGATCTGCGACGTGATCACGAACCCGATGAAGAAGTAGAGCAGGATCACGCCCGTCTTGGAGGCCGAGTACCCCAGCGAGATCTGGGCGTACTCGCTGGCAAAAAAGAACACCGGAACGAAGACCAGCATGGCCACGCCGAGGACGATGTTCTGGACCAGGAACGCCCGGATCTTGAAGATGCTCATCTGGATGAGCGGCGAGGGGGTCCGGACCTCGACGAAGTAGAAGATGAACAGGATGACTATGCCCGCCGCGATGCACAGCCCGATGGCGGGGTTGCTCCAGCCCCACGTGGCTGACTGCTGGAAGCCGAACACGCTGAGGCCCACTCCGGCCGCAATCAGGATGGCGCCCCGGTAGTCCAGGCGGGCCGGCTTATAGAGGGTCTGGGGCTTCGAGATGTAGATGAGAACCAGGGCGATGATGGCCACCGGGATGTTCACCCAGAAGATGGCCCGCCAGGTCCATTCGGTAAGGTAACCGCCGAGGACGGGACCCACGGCGGTGAGTGCCCCGGCGATGCCAAAGAACGAGGCCAGGGCTTTCCCCCGCTCACGCAGCTCGAAGGTGTTCACCACGATGGCCAGAGCGGCGGGGAACAGGAGCGCCCCGCCCGCGCCCTGGATGGCCCGGAAGGTCACGATCCACGCCTCGGCCCCCGCTCCCTTTGGGGTGGCGCCGCAGAGGGCCGACGCCCCTGCGAACACGATGACCCCCAGCACCACCATCCTGCGGTGGCCGAGCGTGTCGGCGAGCCGGCCGCCAAGCGCGAAGAGCGCGGCCAGCGACAGCAGGTAGGCGTTGACCGCCCATTGGACGCCGGTGCTGGTGAGGCCGAGCTCCTTTTGGATCTCGGGTACGGCGATCGACACGATGGTCTGATCGATGAACGTCATGGCGACGGCGAAGATCATCGCGGCCAGAACTAGGTTCTTCGAGTTGACGCGTGCACCGGTCGTGGCCATTTCTCACCTCTTCTCTTCGGTTCTTGGGGGACATGAACACAGAGCCGAGACCAACGGCATGAGATTACCGAAGGCTGCCCCAACGCGCACGGACACAAAGCCGTCGCCGAGAAGCACCAACTTGTGATCGCGGCGTCCCGGCTCCTGTCTCGATCCGATCGTCAATTCCGGAGAAGGCCAGCCGTTTCGTTGCCACCTACCAGGTGCCCGTTGGCGCATCCTGCGTCGGTAGCGTGCCCGTCCGCGCCAGCCATGCCTCTTCCCAAGCCGTTATCTGCTGGGCGGTTCGAACCGTCTGTATCCCTGGGACGAACGTATCGACGGTGGCAACAGGGCTGGCATTCCTTGAGTTCTTAGCCGCTTGCCTTGCGTTGGCACGGTCATCTGAGTGCACCCACTGCAAGAGGATGGGGACACAACCGAACCGTGACACGAAGTCGTTGGACGTCCACAGCAACCCTCCCGCGGCATGGGTGCTGGCCAGGGTGTACGTAGAGGCGACAAGGGCTCGAGCGGAGATGCTGGCCAACCCGATGAGCACGTCGGGGAACCCGCCGACCCGTACGTTC
>DASXMT010000536.1:0-10342 GCA_036495505.1 Acidimicrobiales bacterium
GTCACGTGACGGTGAGCCTGGTCGACGGAGCGGCCTATTTCCGGGGTGACGAGGCGGGACTTCAGAACTTCATGCAGCTGCCCGCCGGCCTGGCCGCCGAGTACACGAACCAGTGGATCTCGCTGGCCAAGGACGACCCCGGGTACGCAGGCGTGGCTGCTGGGTTGACGACAGCCTCTGCCCTCAGCCAGGTCGCAATTGCGCAGCCACTCACTGTTCATGGGCTGACTCGGAAGATGGGACAACGGGTGCTCATCATCGACGGCACGGACCGGGAGACTCCCAGCGGCGCGACCAAGCCGGTGGCCATTCCCGTCAAGCTGTACGTCAAGGCATCGGGCAAGCCATTGCCGGTCCTCTATTCGGCGACCTCGGTCGTCGACGACCACTCCGTGGGCCAATCCGTCTCGTTCAGCCACTGGCAGGAGCCGGTGAGCGTGTCCGCACCCGTCGGAGCCGTGCCCATGAGCTCGTTGGGAGGGAGTCCGACGGAGGCCTAGCCTCGTCCCACCGATCGGGCGCAGCGGAGCCGGTGGTGGCCGCGTAGCTCGGGGTGGACCAGGGGTTCGGGTCGAATAGGCCGGTGCCCTCGGACATCCCTACGATGTTGTCCACCATGACAGTGCGCACGGAGCAGTCTTTCGACAGTGCCTCCACCCCCACGGCCCTCAGGAGCCGACGCCAGTGGCGCTCGATGATCTTCGCCCCGCTCGGGGACGGCCAACGGCGCCGGCGGGGGACCGACGGCATGCGACTGGGCATCGCCGTTGTCGTCCTCTTGTGCTGCGTCCTGGCCATCAGGCACGGTTCACACGTCGATCGAACGATCGTGCATGTCCTCTACCCGGTGCCCCACAGCCTCAGCTGGCTAGTGACCTTTGTGTACGACGCCGGCTCGTTCGGTGTGACCGCCTTACTGGTGATAGCGGCCCTGGCCGCCCGACGGTGGGTCATCGCCCGGGATCTCGCATTCAGCGCCATCGGAACCGTCGCCGCGTGCGGACTGCTCATACTCGCCCTCGGCAGCGACGGAGGCCGCCGGCACGGTATAACGATCGAAGGCGTCGATCTCCACTTTCCGGTCATCCAGATTGCCGTGTTCATGGCCGTGGCCACCGCCGTGTTGCCCTACCTCGCCCGGGGCCTCCAACGAGCCATCGAGGTCTTCATCGTCGGTCTGGCCGTCACCACGGTTGCGGCCGGGAACGGCCTGCCCCTCAACGTCCTCGGCAGCCTGGCGATTGGGTGGGGGGTCACGGCCATCGTCCGCCTCTGGTTCGGCTCGCCATTGGGGCTCCCGTCGGCTGATGAGGCCTCACTGCTCCTCGACGAGGTCGGGGTGCCGACGGCCGGGGTCGAGCCCCTGGGCTATCAAGCTTGGGGCGTCGCCAACTACCGGGCCGCCGAGCTCCAAGGAGGAACACCGGGTGCCGCCCTGAGGGTCTCGGTCTACGGACGAGATGCGGCCGACGCGCGACTCCTGACCAAGATGGGTCGGTTCCTCTTCTACCGGGACTCGGGCCCGACCCTCAGCTTCACCCGCCTCCAGCAGGTGGAGCACGAGGCCTACCTCACGCTGCTGGCCAGCAGAGCGGGGGTCCGGGTGCCCGAGGTGATCGCGGCGGCAAAAGCAGGGGCAGCCGGTGATGCCGTCCTGGTCGGCCGACTGCCGCCGGGAACTCCGCTGGCCGAGAGCGAGGCCGCGGAAATTCCCGATGAGGTGCTCGATGATCTGTTCCGGCAGGTGCTCGATCTGCGCTCGGCAGGCGTCGCCCACGGAGGGATCAGCGCCGAGACGGTGTTGATCGACCCACCCAGAGGGTCAGCCGCACTGATCGACTTCCGTAACGCCACCTCAAACGCGCCAACCGAGCGACTCGATCGAGACCTGGCCGGTGCGGTGGCCTCGTTGGCGCTCGTGGTGGGGGCCGACCGCGCCGCTGCAGCGGCGGCGCGATGCCTCACCCCCGAAATCCTGGCCGGGATGCTGCAGCACCTCCGCCGTGCCGGGCTCGATCCCACGCTGGCCCGCGCCTTGCGCGGCAAAAAGGAGTTGTTGGAAGACGTGCGGCAACAGGCGGCCGCGGCGCACTCGATCGAGGTCCCGAAGCTGGCCGAACCCCGCCGGATGAGCTGGGCCACGCTGATAGTCGTCCTGGGCACCCTTATCGGCGGCTGGGCCCTGATAGGTGTCCTGTTGGACGTGTCGCAGTCGCTCGACACCATCGTCGGCGCAAACTGGCTGTGGGTGGTAGCGGCTTTCCTCTGTTCGCAGCTGAACTACGCCGGCACCGCCGTTGAGGACCTCGGCAGCATTTCCGGGATCCTCCCCTATGGCCGGGTGCTGGCCCTCGAAGTGGCCAACAGCTTCAGCGCTTTGGCCGGCGGTTCGCCGGCCACGTTCGCCACCCGCGTGCGTTTCTTCCAGCAGGAGGGCTATGACGCCTCGGTGGCCGTCAGCTCGAGCGCGGTGGTGAGCACGGCGAGCTGGATCGTGAAGGGCGTGCTCTTCCTCATCTCGCTGCCCTTGGCCTGGAGCTCCATCAGTTTCGAAGCCACACCCGAATCCGGGGGGAACGCCCAGACGGTCTGGATCCTGCTGGCCGCGGTGGTCGGCATTGCCCTGGTCATCGGGCTCGCGTTGGTGGTTCCCCGGCTGCGCCGAGCGGCCGCAGACAAGCTGCGACCGAAGTTGACCGACATATGGGCGAACGTCAGGCAAGTGGCGAAGTCACCACGGAAGTTGATTCAACTATTCGGGGGGGCAGCGGCCAGCCAGGTGTTTGTGGCGTTGGCCCTGGGTGCGTCGCTGCGCGCCTTCGACGACCATCTCAGCCTGTCCACCTTGATCGTGGTGATCACGCTGGCCTCGATGATCGGTGGCGTCTCGCCGGTGCCGGGTGGCATGGGCGTCGTGGAAGCCGGTCTGATCCTGGGCCTGACCGCGGCCGGGATCACGGAGTCCGACGCCACCGCCGCAGTGTTCATTCAACGGCTGTTCACCTCGTACCTGCCTCCGATCTGGGGATGGGCGACGCTGGTATGGATGCGCCGCCGCGAGTACGTTTGACAGCAGATGGGGTCAATCGCAAGTGACGTCGTAGTTGGCTCCGGATACGATATTCAGGGACGACGCGGAAGGGGCCCATGATCGCCTACTGGATGTCATCAGCGATACTGACGCAGTTTGCATCCGGCTGGCATGTCGAGAACCGTGTCCTGTGGATCGTGATCGGCGTGCTGTTCATCCTCCTCTTGGCCGCTGTCTACTTCATCGTCCGCACCAGGTGGGGTCACGCCGACAGCCCGCCCGACCGAAGCCGCACTGGTGGTCCCCCCTGACCTCCGCGGACCACTGGGGTGCCATCGCTTCGGAGCGGCGTGCCCTTGCCGACCAGCTCGACGTGCTGTCGCCGGAGCAATGGGACACCCAGAGCCTGTGTGATGCGTGGACGGTCCGTGATGTGGTTGCCCACTTGGTGTTGCCCCACAAGACCTCGATTCCCGCGTTCTTGGTGACGTTGGTCGCCGCCGGTGGGAGCTTCAGCCGGGCCAACGTGGCCATGACGGCCAAAGAGGCGAAGCGTCCTCCCACGGACCTCGCGGCCGACATCCGTCGCTGCGCCGACAGCCGCACCAAGCCACCAGGCTTTGGCTCCGAGGCTCCCCTGACCGAACTGCTCGTCCATGGTCAGGACATCCGGATTCCGCTCGGCTTGGAGGACACCAGTGCGACTGGCTCGTGGGGCGCCGCTCTCGATTTCCTGGTGATGCCCAAGGCGCGTCGAGGCTTCGTGTCTCGGTCCCTCCAGGGCTTCCGGTTCGTGGCCAGCGATGTTGATTGGGAATATGGCCTCGGAGAAGAGGTGCGTGGCCCAGCGGTCGCGCTGGCCCTGGCCATGATGGGCCGAAGGAGCCGGGGGGACGAGCTGACCGGACCGGGAGCGCCCGGGCTGGTGGGCAGCGCCGGCCGCTGACCGCTGAGGGCGAATGCGTCGATTGCCGGGGAGGCTCCCCTGAGAGCGCTACGGACCGGCGATGGAGCGGAGCAGACGATCCCGGAGCTCGGACCAGAAATCCGGGTAGCAATTGCCGATTGCCTCCAAGTTGACCACTGCCGGCACCGATGTCGCCGGTTCTCGCTCGAGCAACATCGTGAAGGTCTCTCGCACGACTCTCGTTGGCTCGACGTCGGTCAGTCCGAGACCGACCAGGGTGTCAATCGACACCGCTACCTGGTGACGGGTGGTCAGGAGCCCTTCAATTGCCGTCACCTCGTAGCGACCTTCCCCCAGTGGTTGCACGCCGATGTGTGTCTGCATGGTCTCCGCCCTGTACCCCGAAGCGGTTGACCATAATCAGGAGGATCGCCAAGGGTGAACAATTGAGGGATGAACACTGTGGCGACCCGCCCGAGCCTGAGTGATGTGCGACGTCCCCTGTTGACTGTGGGTCACGGGACCCTCGAAGCTGAGGAGTTTGCCCGGGTGCTGCATGCCGCAGGTGCGGAGGTGCTCATCGACGTGCGCACGGCGCCGGGCAGCCGCAGGTTGCCCCATTTCAATCAGGCCGAGATGAAACAGTGGCTTCCGGCTACGGGTATCGGATACGAATGGGAACGAGACCTGGGCGGATTTCGCAAGACCACGGCATCATCCCCCAACACCGCTCTCCGGAATGTCAACTTTCGTGGCTACGCCGACTACATGGAGACACCGCCCTTTTGGGCGGCACTGACCCGTGTCCTCGCGGAAGCGGTACGGCGGAAGACGGTAGTGATGTGCTCGGAGTCCCTGTGGTGGCGTTGCCACCGCAGGCTCATCTCCGATGCCGCCGTCCTGGCAAGACAGTTCCCAGTCGACCACGTGATGCGCAACGGCACCCAAACCCCACATCAGGTGACCGAGGGGGCACGGCTCACCGAAGATGGCCTGGTTCGCTATGACGCCGGCCACGCCCCCTTGCCCATGGAGGGTGAACGTTAGGTGAGGGCCTACGCGCACCGTTGAGCTGGGAACGCCCGCGCTCAGCGGCGAGCGAGGCGGCGTCCGCTTTCGGTGCCAATCGGCGTGTAGTTCAACTGGTAGTGGTGGTACAGCGTTGACTCGTCCGCCTGGGACAGCTCCTCGCCGTGCATCTCGATGTCGGGCGCGTCTTTGACCTGGTCCTTCGATACCGCCACCGCCAATTCGTCGGGGCCGACCCGGATCCCGCCCAACGGCACAAAGGTCAGGTGGCGGCCGACAAAACCCTCCTTGACCGTCGCGAACTGTGGTTGATCGGTTTCGACGTCAACATAGACGTCTTGTAACTTGCCGATCTTTTCGCCGTAGCAGTCGATGAGCATTTTTCCGTGCCATTCAGCAACATTCCATTTGGCCTGGTCTTCGGTCATCCCAGCCTCCTATCTCGACAGTCCGGGCAAGACAGGATCGCCGCCGAACTCGTTCGGTCTGCTTGTCGAGATGACTAGGTACCCAAAACATGTAGGGAAATCACCGTGAGCGTGCCGGTGAGGGTGGGGGAACTGGTGCTACCTGGTCCGTTGCCCCCAAGGCTCCTTGCCGCCATCCCGGGGAGACAATCATTCGTCTCCGGCTGGAGGGTCATCCAGCGAGTCCGAACGGGCCTCACGCTGTTGTTCTTCAACGAGCTGCATCACTTCTCTCGGCGCTTCTTCCAACATCATGAGATGGTCAGCTGCTTCGGGAATAGCCCTGAGAATCTCATCCAACTTGCGTTGCGTTGCCGCTTGTTCGCGAGCCTGCGTGTGCTGGATGGCAAAGACCATCATCAATGTCACCGCGGAAGCGCCCACTTCGAACCCGGCAACCCAGCCGGTGGGGAAGCCGAGAGCCGCCCCCGCGGCGACGAGGGCAATGAGGCCCACAACGATCGAAAGAGCAACACCGGGAAGCGAGCTGTAGTGCTCGACCCGGTACAGGACCCGGCTGTTTCGAGGAAGATTTGCCGTGCGCTGAACGATCCGGGGAGGGGCCCTGCTCGCGCCTTCGTCTGCAGGTTGCTCTTGCTCGTGATTCATATGTTTCCTGACTGTGGTTGGGGTCGGTACCCGCTCGAGACACCTACCCCTTATGGATACCCAGCCCGGCACCCGCGGGCCCGTCAGCCACCGCCCGAAAGTATCCCCCATAGTTGTCTTCGAAGGGCAGAGCGGCGATGCTCGCCGTCATCCGATCGATGATCGCCATCGTGGCATCCTCGAGCGCCTCATCAGCGCCCCGGTCGAAGCCGCCCAACCTGGGGTGCTGATGCATCCGTTCCACCACCTCGTGGCAGAGCTCGAGTACCGGTTTTTGCTTGCGGTACGAGCCGGGGACATCGCCAATGACGTATTGATCCAGTTCACCCTGCGATCCGAGCCTCAACAGCATGCCGACGATGCGTGTGACGATCTCGCCTTTGTGCTCGAGGCGGATCGGCTCAGGGACGGCAACACCCGTGATCACCTCGATGGCATGGTCGTCGGTGACGATGTCGGGAACCGCGAACGACCGCCGCATTCGGAGCCACCAGCGCTCTATCAGCTCCGTCTCGTGTTGGTCATCAGCCATGCCGAGAACCGCCTTTCACTGTCACGGTTCGGGGCTCTAGGAGGAGCCCCATCCACCATTAAACAGCCGACTCCTTCCCACCCGATCGTTCGCTAGGCGCTGCTCCCTTCTGACCTGGGCCTAGCCGTCGCCGGAGAGGCCATTTACACGATGTTCATGCCCCGGCCACCGTTTCGTAATCCGACCCTCTGTAGTCTCGACAGTGCCCGCTTGTTTCATGCAGGTTGGGCCGACGAAACCCCGCCTTCCCCCCCTGGCGGGGTTTCGCCGCGCCACGGCCTCAGGACGACGACCCCATGGGTCAGGTCGAGGTCAGCCAGCCCCGGCAGTCGAAGCTGACTCGTTGTGGGCATCGAGGACTTCGGCGATGGCGTCGCCTCGCCAGTACTCCTCGACGTTCCACACGGTCAGGAACGAGGGTGAAATCGGGATCCTTTGGCGTCCGGGTGACCAGGATGTCCCGCAGGTTGCACACCGTGTGGCTCTCGACGTGTACGTAGCGGAGGCATCGAAGGCGTCAGGCGACAGCGGCTGTTCCCGAAACGAGGAGAAGTCGATGTCGTCCATTACCAGCTTCGCTGACAATGAGCGGTAGGTGTCGAGGTCGAAGCTCATACCCCGTCTTCGTCGCCGAGCAGAGTTGGATGACGACCTCACTCATTGCTGGTCGGCTCGCCTCGCTCGGTGTTGGGTAGGCCCCGCCGCCAATATGCCTTGGCCGAGATCTGGTCGAGGCCGAGGCCCCGTTCGGTCAAAGCCCGTTGGACGGCTCGCACCACCCGACTCTCGGCTGCAACATAGGCGTGACCATGCCCGGCAGGAAGGACCAGGTCGGCCACGGCGTTGAGGAGGAGCGAGGGATCGCCGGGCGCCGAATTCCCCAGACGATGCAACCATCGGATATCCAGCGATCTGCACTGTTCGGCAAGGGGTTGCTCGTCGGCAGGGGCGTCCACTTCGAACAGGGCGGTGGCCACGGATCCGGGCGCAAGCGCTTCGAGCATGGCCAGGGCACCCGGCACTCCTGTCTCGTCGCAGACGAAGAGGTGCCAGGCCGCGTCGCTATTCAGCGTGACCTTGCCGCGAGGGCCGATGGCGTCGATACGACCGCCAGGCTCGACCGACCTCATCCATGCAGTGCCCGGGCCCGTTCCGTGCAAGGACGCGTCTAGAGCCACGGCCGGCACTGCCGCATCCAGTTGCCGAATGGTGTATCGGCGGTTGACTACCTGTCCGCTGTCCTGCGGCACCCGTAGCATCAGGTCCTGTCCTGGCTTGTAGCGGAGCTCACCGAGACCGGGAGCGGTGAGGACCACCCGATACAGGTTGGGAGTGAGCGGACCAGCGTCGGTCACCTCGAGGTGCCAGAGCGAGGCATCGGCGAGAGGTCCCCCGGGGCGTCCCACAAGGTCCAGTATTCGATCGGGGGTCATATCAGCAGCTCTCCGCGAGGCGCATGGTCCGCCACCGTTTGTCGGCGGGCTCTCTTGCCGATCACCCTAACGGTCCGGGTGTGGTGAACGATCGCGTGGTGCCCGGCCCAGCCGGGGGCAAGGCATTCCCGCGGTGTGGGTACGGGCACGATACGGTCGGCACCGTGACCGACCGAGTCAGCGCGGGGAACCAGCGGTGAAGCGGATCCCCTCCTGGACCGTGGCCTCGGCCGCCGCCGCCCCGGTGCTTCTCGTCGGCGGGTGGACGCTGGCCGAGTCTCGGCAGCCACCGAACTACGACCCGGTCCGTGACACGATCAGTGCGCTCGCTGCTCACGGAGCAACTGACCGGTGGATCATGACGTCGGCGCTGGCCGGCTTGGGCGCCAGCTATCTGATCACCGCGGCGGGACTGTCACCGGCCAAGCCGGCCGGTCGGGGCGTGCTCGCCGTGGGAGGAGTGGGGACCGTCTTGGTTGCCGCCTTTCCCCAGCCGGCGGAGGGAAACTCGGTGGCACACACCGTTGCCGCCACCGTCGCATTCGTCGCTCTTGGCGCCTGGCCGGCATTCGCGGCACGACGACGGCTTGGAGCAGTGCTGTTGACGCCGATCGCCTCTGGCGTTGCGACAGTCGGCCTGCTCGGCCTGGTGGGTTGGTTCGCTCTGGAGCTTCACGGCGGCCAGCGCGGGCTGGCCGAGCGTCTCGCAGCCGCCGCAGAGGCTCTCTGGCCTCTGGCCGTTGTCGTCACCACCCGGCGGTTCCTCCGCAATCGTGCCGAGAGCACGGCCGAGGCCGACCTACGTATTGTCAAGACTTTGGAACGTGACCTCCTCGAGTAGAAGCCGAATGGCCGCTGCCACCGAGGCCGTCTACTGTTGAGACCCACATTTGTTGCACATTTCACCGGGTTATCCGCCGAACTGCCCCGTCGGATCGCCGGACTGTCACCGAGTATCGGTCGATGGCGTCGAGGTGAAGGGGTCAAGCCGATCCGGCGTCCATCTCACAGAGGCACAATGGGGGATGACCACGAGCGAGGACCGCGCATGAGTTCTTCCGCGATCGTCCTGGCGTTGGCCGTCTTTGGCGCCAGCGCGGTCGAGGCGGTGGAGGCGCTGACAATTGTGCTCGCCGCCGGTACCTCGAGAGGTTGGCGATCGGCTGCCGAGGGCGTGGTCGCGGCCCTTGCCGTGTTGGTGGTCATCGTTGCCGGCGTAGGTGTACCGCTCATCCATCTCGTGCCGATCGACGTTCTGCGGGTGGTCATCGGAGGGCTCTTGCTGGTTCTCGGCCTTCAGTGGCTCCGCAAGGCGGTCCTTCGAGCCACCGGCAATAAGGCCCTTCACGACGAGGACGCCATCTACGCGTCGACCGTGGCCGAGCTCAGCGAAGGCGATGCGCCGTGGTCGAGCAGTGAGGTGTCCGAAGGCGGATGGCGCAGGTCCCTGCGTGGACCCAGGGATGCGGTCGGCTTCACCGTGGCCTTCAAGGGCGTCTTCCTCGAGGGGCTCGAGGTTGTCCTTGTCGTCCTCACCCTGGGGGCGAGCTCCAACCGGCTCGGTCTGGCCGCGGGCGCCGCTGCTGCTGCGATCGTGGTGGTGACTGCGGTCGGATTTGTCGTTGCCCGCCAGCTCTCCGAGGTGCCGGAAAACACCCTGAAGTTAGCCGTGGGCATCATGTTGACCAGCTTCGGCGTGTTCTGGGTCGGGGAGGGCTCCGGGCTTCACTGGCCGGGCAATGACCTGGCCATCCTCGGTCTCATCGCCTGGTTTGCCGCCATCACCGCTTGCCTCGTCCTCGGGATGGACCGACTCTCTGGACGCTCGTCAATTAGGGACCGGAGCGCGGGCCGTGTCCCGACGCAGCGAGGCGATGAGATGGGGGATTCCATATGACGGCCACGAAACGAGCCATAGTCGCCTTCGGGAAGTTCTGGTGGGAATTCCTGGTCGGAGATACACCCGAGCTCCTCGTCGCCACCATCGTCGTGATCGGCGCGGCCTTGGCGCTCAGGCACCATCGCACGGCGGGATTCATCGTGGTCCCGCTCATCGCTGCTGTGGCTCTCGCTCTCAGCGTCCTGAGAGGTCGAAGGACGGGCCGCTCGTAGCCGTCACGACCATTGGTCGTTGTTGGATATGAGCGGGTTCACGAGGAGACGGCTGGCGAGATCACCTGCCCCAGTTTCGTGACCGACAACGAGACCGACAACGTCTCCGCGCTCCTACCCAAACCGCGTCACGAACGGTCCTGATCCGAGAACCATCGAGCCGCAGCGCTGGTTCGGTCACCGACATCGAGCTTGGCGTAGATGTGCTCGAGGTGCTTGTGC
>DASXMT010000537.1:0-3125 GCA_036495505.1 Acidimicrobiales bacterium
CGGCTGCCGAGAGCCAACAGGAAGAGCTTCGCCACCCACGCATACTGTCGTCGGTGATCGCGCCGGCGCAAGCGGGTGCGAAGTGCACGTTGGCGGGTGGAGGCGACTCAAGTCGATCGAAGGTGGGGAAACAAAACGGAAACAAAATAGAAGCTAAAGTCTGACCTTTCAAGCGCTCGGACCTCCTTGACATGACTCGCCAATGCACTATAAATATACAAACGGCTGGGCTCCTTTCTGCCCCCTGTCTTTTTGTGACCTGGTGGACTGGTCGTAAATCACTCTCCCGGAGGCGGGCGCCTCGACGCGGAGCGGACGCATCGGAAGGCACGTCGGAACAGCGACAGATTGGCTCCACAATGGGAGGAGGCACAGTATGGATATCTCGCTGAAGGATGATGACGCTTCGATTTCGAGTGACTCCTCCGGAGACGCCAAGGTCGACTCAAGGTCACGACCGGAGCGCAGACGCGACAAGGCCGGGATCAATAGTTGGATCGACCGCCTCTCCCGCCTCTCGGCGGGACGCGGTAAGGACGCCTATGCGGACATACCGTGGGACGACCCCCACATGAAGATCAGCCCCGGCGATAGCCGGTTGGGGGTTCCGACGTTCGACCCGTTGGCATCGAGCGACTGGTACCGCTCTCTCAGCCCTGAGCGGAAGAACCTAGTCGGAGCGTGGAAGTGGGCATCAGGCCTGACGTTCGGCTGGCATTTCGAGAACCTCATGCAGCAGTCCATGCTGCATCGAGTCCTGTACTCGGGCCATCGCCAGGCCGAGTTTCGCTACATCTACCACGAGATAATCGAGGAATCGCAACACACCCTCATGTTCAGCGAGCTGATCAATCGTCTGGGGATTCCAGCCAAGGGCACCTCATGGTGGTTGCGGCGCTTTGCTGAGATCAGCACACCGCTTCTGGCCAAGCACGCCAGTCCGGCATTCTATGTGTTGGTTCTGTGCGGGGAGGAGCCCATCGATCGGTATCAACGGCGGACACTCGCCGACGGAATCGACCATCCGCTGATCGAAGCCATCATCCGAATCCATGTCGCCGAGGAGGCACGCCATGTCTCCTATGCCAGGTTGGCGATGGAGCGGGATGTGTCCGGCCTCGGCTGGGTACGGCGCCAGGTGCTGGGCATCTACGCTGCGATCAGCTTCGCTGTCATGACCCGGTTGATGCTGGTGCCGTCCAAGGACATGGCCCGGGCGCTCGGGGTACCGCACAAGACCCTCACCGAGCCGTACCGGAGCACCGAGGGAAAGACCTTCCTCGTCGACTCGGTGGCCAAGCCCCGGGCCGTACTGAAGGAGTTGGGAGTGCTGAACTTTCCAGCGAGCTGGCTGTGGAAGGTCTTGGGCCTCGGTGGTGACCACTGACTGACGGTCGGCCGGCCACCGGGGGGCGGCGGCACCGACGAAGTGACAATGCCCGGGCACTGCCACTTCGTCGACTACACGGACACGAAAGACAGCGACGAGTGATCCAATGCGGATGACACTTGCGACACTCGGGTCGCGGGGCGACGTCCAGCCTATGGTGGTGCTCGGCACCGAACTGCGTCGCCGCGGACACGAGATCGTCTTCGCGGTCCCGCCGAACCTCCTCGAATTTGTCAGGCGGGCAGGATTCGCCGCTCGCCCGGTTGGCCCGGACAGCCAGGCGTTCGTCGAATCCGCCGACGGGCAGCGGTGGCTGGCATCGGGCAATGCGAGAGCCTTTTTGAAAGCCATGGGCGAGGTCGGCCACGAGATAGCGCCACAGGCCGACGCTGAACTCCTTGAGGCCTGCAAGGGCGCGGAGGCGATCGTATGTGGGATCCTCGGCGAGGACCACGCCCTGTGCGTGGCTGAAGCTCAAGGCGTTCCCTTGGTCACCCTCCACTTGGCTCCGGCCCGGTCCACCGGCAGATACCCGAACTATCTGGTAACCACCCGGTCCATTCCCAGTCGCCTGGTCAATCGAGCCACCGCTGTCCTGGTCGAGCGGATCATTTGGCGAACCCTGCGCGCCGATACCAACGTGCTGCGTTCCCAGCTCGGCCTTGCGCCGGTTACGACCACCACTCCCTCTCGAATGGCCCGGATGGGGATCACCGAGCTGCAGGGATACAGTCGACTATTGGTTCCGGGTCTTGACGATTATGGGCTCAACCGGCCATTTACCGGGTTTCTGACCCCGGACCCCGAGCTTCGGGGCTGGCTCGGTGAATCCCGCGTTGACCCTTCACTCGATGCCTGGCTGTCTGCCGGCGAACCGCCCGTCTACTTCGGGTTCGGCAGCATGCCGGTGGCCGATCCCGCCTCCATGTTGGCCATGATCGGCCGTGTGAGTGGTCGGCTCGGGTTCCGGGCGTTGGTCAGTGCCGGGTGGAGCGGCATGCACGCAGGTCGAGAGGACAACGAGCGCCTCCGGGTTACCGGTGAACTCAACCACGACCTGGTTCTCCCACGTTGCCGGTTGGCCGTCCACCACGGCGGAGCGGGTACCGTCGCCTCGAGCGTCATGGCCGGCATCCCCTCGTTCGTTTGCTCGGTCTTCGCGGATCAGCTGTTTTGGGGTGCCCGACTTGCGGAGCTCGGATGCGGGGTGCACGTCCGGTTTCCCGCACTCGACGAGCACTCACTCGAAACCGGTCTCCGCCAACTGCTGGGCCCTGAGGTCGACCGGCGCAGCGTTGCGCTCGGTGCCCAGTTGCGTTCGGAGGTGGCCACGGCTGCACGGGCCGCAGATCTGGTCGAAGAGTCGTGCGGGTGATCGGTCGACACCATTGAAATACCCCGGAGTTCCGTCGGTTGTCGATCCGATCGCAGGTTGCCGCGCCAGCGACACCAGCTCATCCAAGGACTCGCCGAGGTACTCGCCAAGCGCACTGGGGTCGTCCATCGAGCCGGCGAAGGAGACGATTCCAATGGACAATTTGTCGACGTAACTCCATGCGGTGACGATTGAGCCGGTTTCGTTGGCGGGTGGGCCGGCCATGCACAGCTCGGTCACCGAAGCCGGCCCCAACGACCAGGATGCGTCCGGGTTCATGGTCCAGGCCAGAAAAGGCCCGAGCGAACACGGTGATTGAGCTGGTCCTTCTCGCCGGTCTGAGGAGGATCTCTTTGGTGG
>DASXMT010000538.1:0-5861 GCA_036495505.1 Acidimicrobiales bacterium
GGGAGCGGGGCTGGTCGAGCTGGCCGTAGTCCTCGAGGAGCTGGGGCGCGCCGCCGCTCCCGGGCCGTGGGCATCGACCGCACTGGCCGCCTCGGTCATCGCCGCCGGCGGCGACGGAGCCCTGGCCGGGTCGCTCCTGCCTCAGCTGGCCGACGGCTCGGTGCCCGCCGCTGTGGTCCTGCCGGTCGCCGAAGCCGGCGGTGCGGCCCTGGCGCGGCCCGGGCTCACGGCGACGGTCGGGCCCGACGGCTCGTTCTCGGTGCGCGGGTCGGTGGGCCCCATCCTCAACGGGGCGGTGGTCACGCTGGTGGTCGCTCCGGTCTCTGTCGACGGCTCCGAGCGCTGGTTGGTGCTCGACCAGGGGGCCGGGATCCAGGTGGAGCCGACGCCGAGCTTCGACCCGTCGCGCCGGACAGCCACCTGGCACCTGGACGGCGTCAGGGTGGCGCCTGAGAGGGAACTGGTCGGGGCCCGCACCGAGGAGATCCGGGACCTGGCCATCGTCCATGTCGCCGCCGAGGCGGTCGGGGGAGCGCGCTGGTGCTTGGACACGGGCGCCGAGCAGGGTCGGACCAGGGAACAGTTCGGGCGGCCCATCGGCCAGTTTCAAGGGGTGAAGCATCGCCTGGCCGACATGCTGGCATCCGTCGAGCAGTCGGTGGCGGCCACGTGGGACGCAGCCCAGGTACTCGACCTCGAGGCCCATGGCGGCCTGGGAGCAGGGCATGGATCGACGACGCCGCAGAGCCGGTTGGCTGTGCAGGTGGCGGGGGCGCTCGCTCTTGACAGCTACGTCGAGGCAGCGAAAGGGGCCATTCAGGTCCTGGGGGGCATGGGGTTCACCTGGGAGCACGATGCCCACATCCACCTGCGCCGGTCCACCAGCCTCCGGCAGCTGCTGGGCGGGACGGCGCCGCTGCGCGCCGCGGCTGCGCGGTTGGCGTTGACCGGTGCCCGGCGTCAGCTACAAGTCGAACTGCCTGCCGAGGCCGACGGATTCCGGGCCGAGTTGGAGCCGTTGGTGGCTGACATCGCCGCCATCGCCGATGGCGGTGAACAACGCCGCCGCCTGGCCGACGCCGGGCTCTTGGCCCCCCACTGGCCCGCGCCCTGGGGACGGGACGCCGGTGCCGTCGAACAGCTGGTCATCGACGAGGTGTGCGAGAAGGCAGGGCTTCGACGCCCAAGCCTGGTCGTGGGGGCGTGGGCCCTTCCGACCATCATCGCCCATGGCACCGAGGAACAGGCCGAGCGGTGGGTCGGGCCCAGTTTGCGCGGGGACCTGGTGTGGTGCCAGCTGTTCAGCGAGCCCGGTGCCGGTTCGGACCTGGCCGGGCTCAGCACCCGGGCCGTCAAAGTGGAGGGGGGCTGGTCCATCTCCGGGCAGAAGGTGTGGACCTCCCTGGCCACGCGGGCCGACGTCGGGATCTGCCTGGCCCGAACCAATCCCGATGCGCCCAAGCACAAGGGCATCACCTACTTCCTGGTCGACATGAAGACGCCGGGCATCGAGGTCCGGCCCTTGCGGGAGATCACCGGCGAGTCGCTGTTCAATGAGGTGTTCTTCGACGACTGTTTCGTTCCTGATTCGTGTGTGGTCGGTGAGGTGGATGGCGGCTGGCGGCTGGCCCGGACCACGCTGGCCAACGAACGGGTCTCGTTGTCGTCCGACTCGGCGTTCGGCGGGGGCCTGGAGGCTGCGCTCTCGTGGTTGGCCGATCATCCCGAGACAGCCCATCCTGTCGTGCTCGATCAGCTGGGATCGTTGGTGGCCGAGGCACAGTCCCTGGCCGTGCTGGGCCTTCGGGTGACCCTTCGCTCCCTCTCGGGCGTAGAACCCGGACCCGAGTCGAGCGTGGGCAAGCTGCTGGGCGCCCAGTTCGATCAGCGGATTCAGGAGTTTGGACTGGACCTGCTCGGCCCGGCCGGGGCGACGACGGTGGGCGACGCCGGGCCGTGGGCCCACGGTGTCCTCCACTCGAAGTGCCTGACCATTGCCGGCGGGACGAGCGAGGTGCAGCGGAACGTGATCGGCGAGCGCCTGCTCGGTCTACCCCGGGACCCGGTTCCGGGCCGTTGACGAGCCCGGGCTCCGCCGTCGAGGAACTGCTGTCGGGTCAGCTCTGGACGACGAATGGAGGGATCTGCGACGGGCCGTTCTTGAACAGATCGCCCTTGGCCGCGGCCAGCTCCTCGATGGTCCACATGGCGTCCTTGTGCACCTCGCCGATGGGCTGGAACCCGCCCATGGCCCAGATATTGCCGCCGAACACCACGAAGAACTGGCCGTTCACATCGGCGGCCTCGTCGGAGGCGAGGAAGCCGACCAGCCGGGCGACATTGCGGGGGTCCCAGTGGTCGAACGTGCCCGCCTGCGCGGCGGATGCACTGAAGATGTTCTCGGTCATCCTCGTCCGGGCCCGGGGGGCGATGGCGTTGACGGTGACCCCGTAGCGCTCGAGCTCACGAGCCAGGATCCAGGTCAGGGTGAGGATGGCCCCCTTGGCCGACGCGTAGTTGGCCTGGCCCGGGCTGCCGAACAGACCCGCCTCCGACGAGGTATTGATGATCCGACCGGTGCTCGGGTTCCCCGCCTTGGCCAGGTTCCGCCAATAGACGGCGGCATGGTGGGCTGTGGCGAAGTGCCCCTTGAGATGCACACGGATCACGTCGTCCCAGTCGGACTCCTCGAGGTTGAAGGTCATCTTGTCCCGGATGATGCCGGCGTTGTTCACCAAGATGTTCAACTGCCCGAACGTCTCGACCGCTTGGTCCACCAGGCCCTTGGCTCCCTCCCAGGAGCTGACGTCGTTGTCGTTGACGACGGCGGTGCCGCCCTGCTCGGTGATCAGGCTGACCACCTCGTGGGCCGGCGATTCGTCGGCGCCGTCGCCCTGCAGCGAGGCGCCCACGTCGTTGACGATGACCGTGGCTCCCTCGGACGCCAGCAACAGGGCTTCCTCGCGCCCGATGCCCCGTCCCGCCCCGGTGACGATCGCAACCTTGCCGTCGAGCAAACCCATCGTGTCTCCTGTGCTTGTATCTAGTCGTGTCCGCTATCCGGACCGGATGCTGCCCCCGCCCCGTGGTCAGGCGGCCGGTCGCCGTCTGTTGACGTCACGCCCGGAACCCGGGAAGCATTGCCCAATTCCGTTGCCTCAGCAAGACCGGAGCAGTGATCCATGACGGCGCTCGTACTGCACGCACCGACCGAGGGGATGCCCCGGTGACCAGCAACGACACCGGCGGGAGGGGCGGCGCCGCCGCCCGGTTGGGCACCCGGCTGATCCAGCGGGCCAACCGCGAGTTCTCCCGCATCCGGGCGCTGCCCTACGAGCGGCTGCCGCCCCGCGAAGCGGTCCGGGTGGCCTACAACGTCCTGTTGCGGCGCGATCCCGACCCGGCGGCGTGGGACCACTACACCGGCGCACTGCGCTCGGGCGTGTGGACGCGCGCCGATATCGCCGATCGGATCCGCGGCTCCAGCGAGTACAGAACGCAGGTCCCCTACGGGCCCTCCTCGTTCTTCACCTCGCTGCACGCCAGCCGTTGTGAGTTCGTGCTCGGCCTCCCACCGGCACAACGGATCGTGGACATCGGCGGGGGCCACACCACCGACGGGCGCGGGGCTCTGGTCGTCCTCGGCTATCCCTATCCCTTCGACGACCTGGTCATCGTCGACCTCCCCCAGGAGCGTCGCCACGATCTCTACCGCTCCGAGGCCTACGGCGACCAGCACACCTCCAGGGGCACGGTGCGCTACGAGTACCGGTCCATGTCCGATCTGTCCTTCGCCGGTGACGCGTCGGTGGATCTGGTCTACAGCGGACAGTCCATCGAGCACGTGAGCGAGGACGAGGGGGACGTGGCGTTGGCCGAGGCGTTCCGGGTGCTGGAGCCCGGCGGCCACCTGGCCCTCGACACCCCCAATGCCGCGGTGTGCCGGCTCGAACAGGATGCGTTCATCGACCCCGATCACAAGGTGGAGTACACCCTGGACGTCCTGGCCGACAAAGTGAAGGCAGCGGGATTCGATGTGATCATGGCGCGCGGCCTCAACTGGGGGGGGACGGGCATACAGCACGGCGTATTCGACCTGTCGGAGGTGGCCGCCCACAACGGCATCTTCTATGACGCCGCCTCCTGCTATCTGCTGGCCCTACTCTGTCGAAAGCCGCTCACCGACAGAGCCTCCTGAGGCCGCTGACCACCTGTGAGGTGTCCAGCCCACGCTGCCAAGCGGGCTGGAGGCCCTTGAGTAGCATTCGACGCTGTGACCATTGCATCGGGACGGGTGCACAGTCGCGCTCACCGGTCCCGCCGCCGAGCTGGCTGGCCGTATTTCTGGGCCGCTGTTGCCGGCGCAGTGGTGGTGTCCGCCTTGATCGGCCTGTGCTTCGTGCTGATCCGTCACGACGGGGTCATGCTCAGCGGCGACGAGCCCCACTATCTCGTCGCCGCCCTGGCCATCGGCAAGTTTCACACCCTGCATGTCGGCGAGGCGTACCGCTACGCCATGGCCCACAACGTCTTCATCCACTGGGGGACCCAGTTCGGACCGCAGGCCGTCGCCAGCGGTCACGCCCAGGCCGTCCTCAGCCATCACTCGTATTTTGCCTTCCACGAGTTGGGCATCCCCTTCCTCTTGGCCCTCCCCGTGGCCGTTGGAGGCGTACACGGCGCCGAGCTGGCCTTCGCCGGGCTCATCGGGCTGCTGACTGCGACCGTGGCCTACCTGGTGGGCCGCATCGTGGGGACCGCGTCGCCCTGGAGGGTGGCCGTGATCGGGCTGTTTCTCTCTCCTGCCTTTCTCCTGGCCGGAACCCAGATATACCCTGACCTGTTGAGCGGGCTGGTGCTGGCCATCGTGGTCCTGCTCGTTGCCGAGATCGAGGCCCACGGCCGCATGCCGGCGTTGCCGCTGGTCGTGATGGGTGTGCTGATCGGATACCTGCCGTGGCTCCACACCAAGAACATCATCGTCGCCGCGGTAGCCGCCATCGCGGTGGCCGCGGCGTTCTGGCGCGCCGCGCTGCCCTGGCCTCGCCTGTTGCTGGTGGCCGCGCCGGTGATCGTGCTCTGGGGGTTGTTGGCCGTCTACAACAGCTACGTCTTCGGGAACCTCAGCGGCAGTGGGGACAACAGCGTCACCTTCGACCTCGCCACCTGGACGAGGGCGGCCGCGCTCCTCATCGATCGGCGCCAGGGGATCGTCACCCAACTGCCGGCCGTGCTGGTCGGAGTGGCCGGCCTGTGGTTGTTCCGCCGGCGAACGCCCATCGCCGTGGTGACCACCGTTGTCTGTGCGCCGATCGTCATCATCGTCAACGCGACGCTGGTCAACAGCTTCGGTGGTTTCAGTTTCGTGGGCCGGTTGCAATGGGAGATCGCACCGCTCCTCCTGGCATTCGCCGGGTTGACGCTCCTGCAGCTGGCGCGGGTCAGACGCCGGGCGTTCACCGTCATCACCGCCGTGCTGGTTGCTTTCACCGCCATCGAGTGGATACCGGTCCTGGCCAACAGCCACCTGTATTACAACGTCGGCGAGTGGGACCCGTCTGCCTACACCGGCTGGTGGGGATTCATCGACCCGTTCTCGCCCATTCTCGGCGACTTCACCCGACCGTGGAATGCCGTCTGGCACGGCGAGAGAGTGTGGTTGAGCGTGGTCTTCGTAGCTCTGGTGAGCGCGGCCGTCGTGTACGCCGTGGCCCGCCTCGGCCGAGATCCGGCAGCCGAAGGTGATGGACGCCGGGCTCGCATCCCGGCGCCGGCCGTCGGCGCCGTGGTGGGCGCCGTGGCCGGCGTGGCCGTCGGGCTGGCCACGGTGCGCGCCGCCCCGCCGCTGCCCGCCGCCGCCG
>DASXMT010000539.1:0-5144 GCA_036495505.1 Acidimicrobiales bacterium
CAGCCACACCCGCTCCGTCGCTTCACTCATCGGGTCCACCTCCAATAGTTTTCTCCATGGTGCAGCAGTCGCCGAGAGAAGTGTTCAGAGTCGGTACAGCTTGCGGGCCGTCTCACCCATGATCTTGGCCCGCGCTTCCGGAGAAATCGTTGTCATCTTCTCCTCAACGGCTTGGAGTGGGTCGGGGTAGAGACACGTCGGATGGGGGAAGTCGGTCTCGAGCATGATGTTGTCCTCACCCACCGAAGCAATCAGTTCGGGCAACTTGTTACCAGCCCGCTCGAACCAGAAGGTTGCGTAGATATTGCTTTTGAAGTACTCCGAGGGCATCTTTTTCATCTGCGCTAGCTCCCGAGGAGCGTTCTCGGCCATCTCATAGTCCAGGGCCTCGAGGATGAAGGGGATCCAACCACAACCGCTCTCCACCGAAACCGTCTTCAGTTCGGGATGCCGATCGAAGACTCCGGAAAGGATGAGATTGGTCACCACACGAGCATTGCCGATGAATAGCAGAGTGCCGCCGATGGCCAACTGCGTGTTCATCGGGTGGGAAGGCCAGGGATATTTCCCGTAAAAGGACATGGCTGTCACGCTGGCGCCGATGTGGAAATGGACGGGCAGCTGGAACTCGCTGCACACCGCCCAGAATGGATCCCAAGCAGGACTGGCGAGGTCCGGCGCCCCCAGATCCTGGGGGTCCGATGTCATATTGACGCCGCGGCAGCCTAGAGCAGCAACGCGCCTGACCTCGTACACGCAGGCATCAACGTTCCAGGCCGGCATCAAGGGCATCCCGAGGAGGCGGTCCCCGGACTCGGCCTGGATCTCGGCCTGAGCATCGTTGTAGATCTCGATGGTCAACCGTCGGAGCGCTTCATCGTCCACAAAGGCCAGATCCTGTCCTCCGAGACCAATCGTATTGGGGAATATGATCTGGGCGTCGATGCCGGACTCGTTGAGAACCTCGAGGCGGATCTTTGGGTCGTAGGCACCTGCGTGCACCTCGTCGATGGACCATTCGTTGAGCGCCTTGTCCGAGCTCTCTTTGGAGCCGTCGCGGGCGATCACGGCACCCGCGCTGGCTCGGCCTATCGGGTGTCCATCGAACACCCACTTGCGCTCACCGTCCACGCTCTCCACATGGGGCACGCGGGCCTTGAACCTGGCTGGCGCCCGGCTGGTGAAAAGATCTGGCAATTCGGTCCAGTGTGAGTCAGCGTCAACAATGAACGGTTTCGACATTGACGTCAGCTTACGGATGTCCCTTGCCGTGTGCAATCGGAATCATCGAAAGCCCGAACACGGATCGCGTCTGGCCTTTGATCGATCTGGAGCGCTCATAGCAGGGCTTTCTCCGGGTTGAAGAAATCCTCAGTGATTACTCGTTCCTGACCAGCGAGGACTCTTGTCATTTCACAACAACCGAAGCAAATGTTCCCTAGGATGGTGCCGTCCAAAGGAGGCACCAATGAGCGATTACGACGTCCGAATGGTCGTCTTGTCAACCGACGACCTCGACGAATCGATCCGGTTTTACACCGAGACCCTCGGCATGCCGCTGAAGTTTCGCGACGGGGCCCACTACGCGGCCCTCGACGGTGGGTCGATCACCCTCGCGTTGGCGACCCCGGTGGACCACCCGATGCCTGGCAAGGTCGTCGTCGGGATCAAGACCGCCGATGTCGACGCTGCCGCGGAGGCGATTGAGGCCAACGGGGGTGCCATCGTGAAAGGGCCGTACGACGACGCACACGAACGTCGTGCGGTGGTCTACGACCACAAGGGCAACGGCCTGGTCTTCTACAGCCCGCTTGCCCAGTGAAGGAGGTACCGCTGCGCCGTCCGCTTGCACTCACCCTCTAGCAGGAATTCACGACAGCAGCTCAGCCATCGGACCTGCTCAGACCCCCTCGAGCTCGACGCGATCCCAAAAAGCCTTCCACGAGGGATAGGCCTCCGGTAGTTGGTAGCTTCGCAACCCGGTACGCCCACCCTCGTTGCCTGCCCCGTGGGTGGGGCGGGTGAGCCAGTCGGTGATGTAGAGGCGGTGGAACTTGCGCCGCTCGAAGTACCACTCGCCGTCCACCCGCAGGTAGGTGTCCCAGTACTGGAGCATCCCCTGGGCCCACTCGCCCCGTTCGGGCTGTTCGAGCTCATCGTGGCAGTACACGATCCCGTGGGCGTGGTCGGCGTCGTCGAAGTCGACGACGTGATTGCCGACGAAATGGCACGACGCCTTGGGCGTGCTCATAGTGGCCGTGTACCAGCGCTTGAGGGCATCGCGGCCGAACTCCTCCTTGCCGACCCGGACGTCGGGGACGAAAAGATCGACCATCATGTCCATGTCCCGCGAGTCGATCGCCACGCCGTAGCGGTGCGGCAACTGGCGGATCGCCGCCAACGACTCCATGCGGTCGAGCCGCTCCTCGATGGTGGTCGGCGTCCAGGTTCCGAGTCGTGACATGCTCCGCGCTCCTCGTGTCGTGGTCTTGGTGAAGGGTATTCACATTCTCGCGCCCGCTGTACCGCCGGGCTAGACGTAGGGGTCGATACCGGTGCGCGATGGGCAACTGTCCTCACCAGGCATCAGAGGTATCAGGGGCTTCCCCCGCGAGTACCCTTCCAATTTGAGAAATCAATGTTGGACGTTGAGGGCGCCGATGTGGTCGAACAGTTCGGGCATGTTGCCCCTATCAGCGAGGAGGTAACGCCGTGCTGGAGATCCCCCGCATCATCTCGGTTGATGACCACGTGCTGGAACCCCCTGATCTGTGGTCGTCCAGGCTCCCGTCTCGATGCCGTGAGCGGGGTCCGCGCATTGAGCGTCAGAGGGTGCGCCGGGTGGGCACCCAGGTCGTCGAGGCAGACGACGGCCAATGGTGTGACGTCTGGCACTACGACGACATGGTTTCGCCCCTGTTGATGCTGTCGGCGGCGGTGGGGTTCGACGCGCTGAGCTTCGACTTCGCCACCTTCGACCAGGTCCGCCGCGGAGCGTGGAACCAGCACGATCGACTGGCGGACATGGACGCGGACCATATCGACGTGTCGGTCTGCTTCCCGAACACGTTGCCGCGCTTTTGCGGGCAGACGTTCCTCGAGCGAGAGGACAAGAAACTCGCGCTGCTGTGCGTACGCGCCTACAACGACTGGATGGTGGAGGAATGGACGCAGGGCGCGGGGTGGGGCCGCCTGATCCCCCTGGCCATGGTGCCGCTGTGGGATCCGGACCTCGCTGCCGAAGAGGTCCGCCGTAACGCGTCTCGCGGGTGCTTCGCGGTGACGTTCAGCGAGAACCCCGAACCCCTTGGTCTTCCCTCGCTCTACGCCAAGGATCGGTTTTGGGATCCCTTCTTCACGGCCTGCCAGGAGACCGACACGACGGTGTGCATGCACATCGGCTCGTCGTCGCGGATGCCGACCACGGCGTCGGACGCGCCCTTCATCGTCAGCTCCGCCCTCGACTGGCAGAACGCCATGGGTTCGATGCTCGACTACGTGTTCTCAGGCACCCTTCAACGTTTCCCCAAGCTGAAGCTCGCGTACTCTGAGGGCCAGGTCGGGTGGATGCCCTACATCCTGGAGCGTGCCGACAAGAAGTGGGAGGAGTTCCACGGCGAGGAGTTCGGCAACACCCTGCCGAACCCGCCCTCGAGCTACTTGCAGGGGCGGGTCTTCGGCTGCATCTTCGACGACGACACGGGACTGCGGAACCGGGACGTCATCGGCATGGACCGCATCTGCTACGAGACCGACTACCCGCACGCCCAGGCGACGTTCCCGAACACGGAGAAGATAGCCACCGAGATGTGCGTACGGGCCGGCTTGGATGACGACGACGTCTACGCGTTGATGCGGGGTAATGCCATCCGGGCCTTCGGCCTTGACCGCTTCGGCATTACCGCCTGATGCTCGGGGGTTTCGAGGTCATCGACGTGCACCACCACGTGGGTGACCCCTCCGCTGTGCTCGGCGCCATGCCACTCAGCGGTGTTCCCACACCGCCGGGCGAGGGAAACGTAGACGAGTTTGCCAAGCGGCTCGAGGTCATGGCGGTGGGAGGGGCGGACAAAGCGATCGTCATCCCGGGGCACGGCTATCTCCGGCCCGAGGGCGTCAAGGACACCCAGCGGATCAACGAGGGCATCGCGGCCTACCGCGACCGGGACCCCGACCACTTCCCGGTTGCCGTCGGCGTGGTCGAGCCGACCTACGGCGAGCACTCCCTGGTCGAGATCGATCGTGTGGCCGACGAGCTCGGCCTCGCCGGCATCAGCTTCCACGTCCGTTTCCAGGGCGTATCGCTCGACAACCGGTGGGTGAGGACCTACGTCGAGCGCATTGTCGACAAGGGCATGACTCCCGTGCTCCACGCGGTGCACGAGACGTCAGAGAACCCGTTGTGGAAGGTCGCGACGCTGGCGCGGGACTTCCCCGACGCCGAGATGCTCGTGCTCGACGCGTTCGGAAGCCACGAGGGCACCAAGGAGTGCTTTTTCACCGCCGAGGTGGCCCCGAACCTCGTCTTCGATACCAGTCTTACCCACGGCTGGGGCCTCATCGAGCACTTCGCGCGCAGCTTCGGTCCTCACCGGGTAGCTTTCGGCACAGACCTGTATTCCTGGCCGTTGGGCCGCCAGATAAGCCCTATCGCAGCCGAGGTCGCCGGTTCGGGCCTCGACGACGACGCAAAGGCCCTTATCCTCGCCGGCAACGCCCGCCGACTGTTCCGAATCGATCCGTGATCTCGCATCGAGCCGGTCCCGGGGGAGTAAGAACTTGCGAGGCCATACGGCGAGCGATGGACCACCGATCCTCGTATGACACCCTTCAAGGCAAGGCGCGGTCCACGATTGGATGCTTGATCGTGGATGCCTGATAATGGTCGACTCGACCCGAGGAGGTAGCAATTGATCCGCCCGACCGAAGCATTGCGCTCGCTGATCGACGCCGGTACGCCGTTCACGGCTGCCGACTGCTACAGCGCACTGACGGGCCGGATCATCGAGCAGGCCGGCTTTGACGCGGCGTACATGGGTGGTCATGCCACGTCCATGATGCACTACGCCATTCCCGACTGCGGGATCTTCACCCCGACCGAGATGATCGACCAGGCCGGCCGGGTGGCGGGCGCCCTCACGATC
>DASXMT010000540.1:0-4022 GCA_036495505.1 Acidimicrobiales bacterium
CTGCCCAAGATCACCGTCATCCTCGGCGTGGCCACCATTCCCCTCTTATACCGGGTGGTCCGGGCCACCACTTTGTCCTACGCCAACCGGGACTTCGTGGTTGCCGCCCGAACCCTGGGTGCCAAGGACTCGCGCATCCTGTTCCGTGAGATCCTCCCCAACGTGCTGCCCGCTGCCGTGTCCTTCGGGCTCATCACCGTGGCCATCGTGATCGTCCTCGAAGGGTCGCTGGCCTTCCTGGGCCTGTCGGTCACGCTGCCCACGCCGTCATGGGGGAACATCATCTCGGAGGGAACGGCCAACGGGAACCTGAGCTCCAACCCCTACATCGTGCTGTGGCCGGCGCTGGCCATGTTCTTGTTGCTGCTGGCCATCAACCTGATCGGCGACCGGTTGCGAAATAAGTTCGACGTCCGGGAGGGCCTGGTCTGATGATCGGGAGCCGCCGATCATCAGGGCGACTGGAGTTCGCCGATGTCGAAGACCTGGTCGACCCCCTCTTGGTGGTGAAGGACCTGCACACCTCGTTCCGGACGGGACGGGGAACGATCCGGGCGGTGGACGGGGTGTCCCTCACCCTCGACCGCGGGCGCACCCTGGGCGTGGTGGGCGAATCGGGCTCGGGGAAGACGGTGCTGTCCCGCTCCATCATGGGCCTGCTGCCCACCAGGGAGGTGGTGCGGAGCGGGTCGGTGCAGTTCTCCGGCTTCAGGCTCGACGGGATGCCCGAGGTGCAGCTGCGCCAGGTGTGGGGGGCGCAGCTGAGCATGATCTTCCAGGACCCCATGACCGCCCTCAACCCGGTGGTGCGGATAGGCCGCCAGATCACCGAGTCGCTGCGCCTCCATCTGCGCATGGATCGGGCCGAGGCCAAGGCGACGGCCGTCTCGTTGCTGAGCTCGGTCGGGATTCCCTCGCCCGAGGAGCGCCTCCGCTGGTACCCGTTTCAGCTGTCTGGGGGGATGCGACAACGGGTGATGATCGCCATCGCCTTGGCCTGCTCGCCGCGGTTGGTCCTGGCGGACGAGCCCACCACCGGGCTGGATGTCACCGTGCAGGCACAGATCCTGGACCTCCTGGCCGACCTGCAGCGTGACCGTCACATGGCCATGCTGCTGGTGACCCACGACCTCGGGGTTGTGGCAAACCGAGCCGATGAGATCGCCGTCATGTACGCCGGTCGCGTGGTGGAGCGGGCGCCGTCGAAAGCACTGTTCGCCGACACCAAGATGCCCTATACCCGGGCTCTCATGGACTCCATTCCCCGGTTGGCCAACCCCAGCCACACCCGGTTGAAGGCCATCGCCGGTCGGCCGCCCGATCTGGTGCATCCCCCCAAGGGGTGCAAGTTCGCCCCGCGGTGCCCCTACGTGCAACAGAAGTGCATCGAGTCCGAGCCACCGCTGCGCAGCGCAGGGTCGGCCGACCATGTCTTCGCCTGTTGGTTCCCGTTGGTCAACGGTCGCCCCTCAGGTATCCCTGCTCTCGACACGCAAGCCGATCGAACGCCCGAGGTGCAGAGCCGGTGACCGAGCTGCAGACAGGCGCAGATGGGGTGCAGGCGGGTGCCGATGGGGTGCAGGCGGGTGCCGATGGGACGGCCCCCCCGGGCACTGGGCCGGAGGCCGGTGCCGCACCAGGCGACCGGCCCTACACGGTGGGGGATGCCCCCGTGCTCTTGCAGGTGGAGGACCTGGTCGTTGAATTCCGCTCGGGCAAACGGCGGGTGCACGCGGTATCGGGGGTCAGCTTCGAGATTCACGAGGGGGAGACCTTGGGCCTGGTCGGCGAGTCCGGGTGCGGGAAGTCGACCACCGGACGGGCAATCGTGCAGGTGGAGGTGCCGACCTCTGGAAGCGTGCGGTTCGACGGGACCGAGCTGACCACGCTGTCGAAAAAGGAACTGCGGAAGGTCCGGACCCGCATCCAGATGATCTTTCAGGATCCGATCTCGTCGCTCAATCCCCGGCGACGAATCCAGGACATCGTGGCCGAGCCCCTGGCCATCTGGGGCCGGGGGAGCAAAGAGGAGCGGGGGGTCAAGGTGGCCGCCGCACTCGAGTCGGTAGGCATCGACCCCGACACGGCAGGTGACCGGCGACCGGGCGAGTTCTCGGGCGGCCAGTGCCAACGGATCAGCATTGCCCGAGCCCTGATGTCCGAGCCCAAGCTGTTGATCTGCGACGAACCGGTCTCCGCCCTCGACGTGTCGATCCAGGCCCAGATCCTGAACCTCCTGGCTGACCTCAAGGCATCCTTCGGCCTTACCATGGTCTTCATTGCTCACGATCTCGCCGTGGTCAAGAACGTGAGCGACCGCGTAGCCGTCATGTATCTGGGGAAGCTGTGCGAGATCACCGGTGCCGACCAGCTCTACCGCGCCCCGGCTCATCCCTATACGGAAGCGCTCCTGGCCTCCATCCCCGACCCGGATCCGGACCAGGGAGTTGTAACCGGAGCACTGACCGGCGAGCTCCCGTCGCCGCTCGATCCCCCGTCGGGTTGCCGGTTCAGAACTCGCTGTCCCCATGCCCAAGTGGTATGCGCCGAGGTCGAACCTCCGCTGGAGGAGATCGCGCCCGGACACCAGGTGGCATGCCACTTCCCGCTCAGCAACGGTGCCCGCATCGCTCGCCCGGTACCGGTCGTCGCTGCTACTCCGTAGCCGTTACCTCTGGGCTCCGTCGGTCGCTCCGCCTGCCGACTGGTTGCGCCTATGGGCCCCTCGACCACCACCGACTTTTGGCCTACCGGCTTCCGTACCTTCGCCGGCCGGGGCACCCAGGCCGGATGACCTTTGCTGGCTGACCTACGCGGGCAGGGGGCCGGCCTCGGTCTCCGTTTCCACCGCCGCAGGGGGCGTCGGCGCAGCCTCAGCTGCTGGGGCTGGTGCCGGCGCAGCGGCCTCAGTGACGGCAGGCTCAGGGGTAGCCGCCTCGGACGCCGCGGCCTCGGCGGGGAGTGCGCCCGCCTCGGTCTCGGTGATGACGTCGGCCGGAGCCGCAGCGGGCTGGGCCTCACCCTCGCCGCCTTCGCCGGTCCCGTGCTCGGCCACGTACTCGGCCCAGGCGGCCTGCGCCTCGGTCTCAGGCGTGAACTCGGACTCGGCGAATTCGAAGGGACCGATGTAGTTGCCTTCGGAGTCGTAGGCGTGCTCGCCGAACGCCTCCCGGTACTCCTCGGACACCTCGCCACCCTCGGCGGCTTGCTTGATGGACAAGCTGATCCGCCGGCGCTGCAGGTCGATGTCGATGATCTTCACCCAGAGTTCCTCGCCCGGGGTCACGACCTGCTCGGGCAGGTCGACGTGGTGGGCGGCCATCTCCGAGATGTGGACCAGGCCTTCGATCCCGTCGCCCACCTGGACGAACGAACCGAACGGAACCAGCTTGGTGATCCGGCCGTAGACCAGCTCGCCCACCTGGTGCGAGTTGGCGAACTCCTGCCACGGATCGTTCTGAGTGGCCTTGAGCGAGAGGCTGATCCGCTCCTTGGACAGATCGACGTCGAGCACCTCGACCTCGATCTCGTCACCGACCGACACCACCGAGGAGGGGTGGTCGACGTGCTTCCAGGACAGCTCGGACACGTGGACCAGCCCGTCCATGCCGCCCAGGTCGACGAAGGCGCCGAAATTGACCACCGAGGACACCACGCCCCGGCGTCGCTCACCCGGCTTGAGGTTGGTGAGGAACTCGCCGCGCTGCTCCTTCTGGGTTTCCTCCAGCCACGCCCGGCGGGATAGCACCACGTTGTTCCGGTTGCGATCGAGCTCGATGATCTTGGCCTCGATGGTGCGACCCACATAGGGCTGCAGCTCGCGCACCCGGCGCAGCTCGACCAGGGAGGCGGGAAGGAAGCCACGGAGGCCGATGTCGACGATCAGGCCGCCCTTGACCACCTCGATGACCGGTCCGGTGACGACCTCGTCGTTCTCCTTGAGCTTCTCGATGGTGCCCCATGCCCGCTCGTACTGGGCGCGCTTCTTCGAGAGGATCAGGCGACCCTCTTTGTCCTCCTTC
>DASXMT010000541.1:0-3588 GCA_036495505.1 Acidimicrobiales bacterium
GGTATTTGCAACCCTGGCCCAGGCCAGTGGCTCCGGTCAGGCACCGCGGCACGAGCCCCATATTCGTTCTGCTCGAGTGCTCCCGGGTCCACGGCCCACAGCTCTGAATGTCGTTCGGTTCCTTTGCTTCTCTGTGATCACAGGGCCCACGTCGACGTCGGCATGCCGTGACACGACCCTGAGGGACCCCACGCCGGGTAATGCCCTCCCAGTCGAGGACCAGGCAACGGGAAGACACCCTTGAGGTGGCTGTATCCGGGTCGTAACGTTGAGTGCCATGAGCAATGCCACGGACGTTTCCGACAACCGAGATGCAGCCAATCGGCCCCGGATGGGTCGATGAGCAATCCCAGCCAAACCGTTGCCGAGTTGATCGTGCGTTGTCTCGAATCCGAGGGCGTCACCCACGTGTTTGGGATTCCGGGCGAGGAGAACATCCACTTGGTCGACGCCCTCTCTCGCAGTGCGATCCGCTATGTGCTTGTTCGCCATGAGCAGGGTGCCTCGTTCATGGCCGAGACCTACGGTCGGCTGACCGGGCGTGCCGGAGTGTGCTCTGCCACTCTCGGCCCAGGAGCGATCAACCTGCTCCTCGGTGTGGCGGACGCCACGACCAACTCCACCCCCGTTGTGGCCCTGAGCGCTCAGGTGGGGATGCAGCGCAGCTTCAAGGAGTCGCACCAGAGCGTGGACCTGGTGTCCATGTTCGCGCCAGTGACAAAGTGGTCGGCCCTCGTCGCCACGCCAGGGGCGACTCCCGAGATGATGCGTAAGGCGTTCAAGCTCGCCCAGACCGAGCGGCCCGGTGCCGTGTATCTGGCCGTTCCCGAAGACGTCGAGCAAGCGACGGTACCGCGAGAATTCCAGCCCCTCGAAGTCAACGTGCCACGGACCGACGAGCCGTCTCGGGACCAAGTGACCAGAGCGGCCGCCATTCTCGATGCGGCTACCAACCCCATCGTCCTGGCCGGCCATGGTGCCACCAGGGCAGGAGCCGGCGCATCACTCCTCTCGTTCGCCGAGAATCTCGGCGTGTCGGTAGCCACGACCTTTCACGGTAAGGGCGTGTTCCCAGACGACCATCCCCAAGCTCTCGGAGCCATCGGGTTCATGCGACACGACTACGTCAATTTCGGCTTCGACAAGGCGGACGTCATCGTGACCGTTGGCTATGAGCTGCAGGAATTCGATCCCGTCCGCATCAACCCTCACGGCGACAAGGAGATCATCCACATCCACCGCTTCCCTGCCGAGGTGGATCGGCACTACAACGTGTCCGTCGGGCTGCAGGCCGACATCGGACGGAGCCTCGATGCCTTGGCCGAAGCCGTCGATCGACGGTTCCGGCCCCAGGCCGACGAGTTGATGATCCGCGGGCTGCTCGTCGAGGAGCTCGATCGAGGCTGTGCGGACGAACGCTTTCCCTTAGCGCCGGCGCGGATCGTGGCCGACACTCGCGCCGCACTCGGTCGCGACGACATCGTCTTGGTCGACACCGGAGCGCTCAAGATGTGGATGGCACGGCTGTACCCGACATTTGCCCCGAACACCTGCCTGATCTCGAACGGTCTCTCGACCATGGCCTGGACCGTGCCGGGTGCCATTGGCGCGAAGATTGCCCGGCCAGACCAGAAGGTGCTGGTAGCGACGGGCGATGGTGCGTTCTTGATGAACTCGCAGGAGATCGAGACTGCGCTGCGGGAACACATCGCCATGGTCATCCTCATCTGGGTGGACGATGCCTACGGCCTGATCAGCTGGAAGATGGATCTCGAGCTTGGCCACGACGTCGATACGACGTTCGGCAATCCTGACTTCGTCGCCTATGCAGAGAGCTTCGGGGCAACGGGGTACCGAATCACCAGCGCAGACGAGCTGTTGCCCACCCTGCACACCGCGCTCGCAGCCGATTCCGTCTCTGTGATCGCCTGTCCAGTCGACTACACGGCCAACCTCGAGCTGATCCGCTCACTCGGTGAACTCGACGAGGCAGTTTCGTAGCCAGCGAAGATCCGACGCGTTCTCGTGACCGACCGGCCAGCCCTCCCGCCCGAGACCGTCGCAGATGGAAGCATCGGCCTGACCCCTCTGAATGGGTGCCCGCCTCGAGAAGCGGCTCAGCGCAACCCGGCGAAGAGGTCGTTCTCGGGCGTCGGGGCGCGGGTCGCATCGAGCACGCGCACGAAGAGCTCTCGTCCCATGACGGTGCCGAACAGGTCCTCCCCCATATCGAGGAAGAAGATGTTCTCACTCTGGCTAGCGTGCGCCGCCAGAGCGGCATACTTACGCGCTACCACCGCCGAGCAGTCGACTTCGGTGGTGATGAGCTCGTCGGGCGTGCCGAAGTCAGGGTTCTCGTCCACTGAGATCGGACTGTCGATTCCTGCCGACGCCAACGTCTCGGCGAAGCCCGCCAGCGTGGAACGGGCGATGGCGGTGTAGTAGAGCTTCTCAGGGATCCCGCACTCCGCAATGGCCGCCCGGGTGATCCGGTTGGCCTGAATGTGGTCGGGATGACCGTAGAAGCCTTTCTCGTCATAGGTGACCACGACCTGGGGGCGGTAGTGCCGCATGAGGTCGGCCAAACGGTGCCCGGCCTCTGTGACCGGGGTCCGCCAGAACGACCCCGGCACATTGTTCTGGGGCCAACCCTCCATGCCCGAGTCGTGGTACCCAAGCATCTCGAGGTCTGACACCCCGAGGATCTGGCAGCTTGCCTCCAGTTCCTCGCGCCGCAGGGAGACGACGACTGCCTCGTCGTGCGCCGGGTCACCGGGCTTGATGCCACCCGGCCCATCCCCCAGCTCGCCATTGGTGCAGGTGACCAGCACCGTACGGACTCCCTCGTCGGAGTAGCGGGCCAGGATCCCACCCGTGCCGGTGGCCTCATCGTCCGGGTGGGCATGCACCGTCATGAGCGTGAGAGGTTGAGCTGCCATTCGCAGCAGCGTATGGGAGAAAGGTGCCGCGTCAGCGCGCCCAAGGGATTTATATGGCCACCACTTTTCACGATGACGGGCCGGGTTGTTGAGCAAGCGCCGTGCCGGTCGCGTTGATGGCAGCGGGGCCTCGTCCCAGAGAACCCTGAGTCAATCCGGAGGTTGTCGAGCTTGGACCAAAGACTTGGGGAGGAAGCCGGGCGATCTGCAACGCCTCCTAGACGATGACTAATGGTCAGGCTGATATCGGTCTCAGCGAACTGCGTGACGAGTACGTCTATGACGGAGCGTCACTTCTCGTCATAAGCGGCTGCCTGACTCGACCTCTGGGTTGTACCGAAGGTTTAGTGCCTCGGGGCGCATGCAGGCCTTTGCATCCAAGAGACAAAGGCCTCGTGAATATCGACGTTTGGCTGAACCTCAATGAGTAGTGGCTGAGTGATTCCGGAGCCGCGGATCACGCTTGGCCATCATCCAACGGAATCTTTCACGAGTCCGGAGCCGGTCGCCGACTCCCCCTGTAGATCGTCCGTGTGAGTTGTGGCAGCCGGCCATCGACACAAATCAGCGTGAGCCACGTATCCCAACGTTCACCGAAATCGCTAAAACGACACGCGCTTCTGATCAATACGAACGTCTCGATTATGAC